>JAEMRL010000072.1 GCA_016463385.1 Thermoleophilia bacterium | reverse complement strand
CCATCGTCAGCTGACGGGCCCGGTCGGGCCGGAAGTTCCAGTAGAGCACCGCGTCACCCGGCCGGATCCGGTTCTCGTCCGGCGGGCCGATCACCGCGGGCTCGATGAACTCGTCGGTGATGCCCAGGTCGTAGGAGAGCCGGACGGCCTCCTGGCCGCTCGCCCGCCGCTCGCCGGCGCCGTGCACCATCGCATCGTAGGCGCGCTTGGTGCGCTCCCACCGGCGGTCGCGGTCCATGCCGTAGAAACGCCCGCAGACCGTCCCGACCGTCGCCCCGGTGGCCTCGAACTGGCGGATCGCCTCGAGCGCGGCGTCCGGCCGCGTGTCGCGGCCGTCGGTGAGTGCGTGCACGACGATCCGCTCGACGCCCTGCTCCTGGGCGATGGCGATCAGCGCGAGGGCGTGGCGCTGGCTGGCGTGCACGCCGCCGTCGCCGGCGAGGCCGATCAGGTGGAGGGTGCTTCGGCGGCCGGCGTCGAGCGCCTGCTGCAGGGCGGGGATGGCGAGGATCGAGCGGTCGGCGAAGGCCTCGTCCACCCGCACCAGCATCTGGGGGACGCGGCGTCCTGCGCCGAGGTTGAGGTGGCCCACCTCGCTGTTGCCCATCTGACCGTCGGGCAGGCCCACCGGCAGCCCGGACGCCTCGATGCGCGTCCCCGAGCCCTCGCGGGCGAGCGCGTCGAGCACCGGCGTGCGGGCGAGCGTCACCGCGTTGCCGGGCCCGGCGGGCCCGATTCCGAAGCCGTCGATGACGACCAGGACGAGGGGACCACGCGGTGAGCTCATCGGCTCAGGATGCGCGGACGATGGCGGCGAACGCGTCCGGGTCGAGGCTCGCCCCGCCCACCAGCGAGCCGTCGATGTCGGGCTGCGCCATCAGGTCGCCCGCCGTCTCGGGCGTCACGCTGCCTCCGTAGAGCACCCGCAGGGCGTCGCCGTCGAGGGTCGCCGACGCGACCGAGCGCACGTGCGCACAGGCCGCCTGGGCGATCTCGGGCGTCGCCGTGCGGCCCGTGCCGATCGCCCAGATGGGCTCGTAGGCGATCGCGAAGGAGCCGACCTCGTCGGCCCGCACGCCGGCGAGCGCGGAGGTGAGCTGACCCGTCAGCCACGACTCGGTCTCCCCCGCCTCGCGCTGCTCGAGCGACTCGCCGCAGCAGAGGATCACCTGCAGCCCGGCGTCGAGTGCCGCCCGCACCCGGGCCGCGACCTGATCGTCGGTCTCGCCGGCCGCGCGCCGCTCGGAGTGGCCCACCAGGCAGCCGTCGGCGCCGGCCGCCGTGATCATCCCGGCCGAGATCTCCCCCGTGTGGGCGCCCTTGGCGGCCTCGTGCACCGCCTGCGCGAGCACGCGGATCGGGCTGCCGGACGCCGCCCGGGCCGTGGCCTCGAGGGCCGTGAAGGGCGGGCAGATCGCGACGTCGGCGGGCAGAGCCGTCTCGCCGAGGTGCGCGCGCAGCCGTGCGATGTATTCGCGCGCCTCGACGCCGGTCTTGTTCATCTTCCAGTTCCCCGCGACGAGCGGGCGGCGGCCGGCGCTCACAGCTGCGGCAGCGCGGCGACGCCCGGCAGGGTCCGGCCTTCGAGCATCTCCAAGGCGGCGCCTCCTCCGGTGGACACATGGGTGAACTCGCTCACGAGGCCGAACTGCGCGACCGCGGCGCCGGAGTCGCCGCCGCCGGCCACCGTCTCGGCCGATGACGCGGCCATCGCCTCGGCCACCGCGCGGGTGCCGTCGGCGAAGGGCTCGATCTCGAACGCGCCCATCGGGCCGTTCCAGAACACGGTGCCCGCCGTCGCGATCGCCTCCCGATACGAGGCGGCGGTGCGCGGGCCGATGTCGACGCCCATCCAGCCGTCGGCGATGTCGTCGGTCGGGACGACCTCGATCGCCGCGTCGGCGGCGAAGCGGTCGGCCACGAGGACGTCGACGGGAAGCTGCAGGGCGCAGTTCAGGCGGACCGCGAGCTCCATCAGCTCGGAGGCCATCGCCTGCCCCTCAGGGCCCTCGTGCAACGAGGAGCCCACCGGCTCGCCTTGGGCGGCCAGGAAGGTGAAGCACATCGCCCCGCCCACCAGCACGCGGTCGCAGCGCTCGAGCAGGCTCTTGATGAGCGGCAGCTTGTCGCTCACCTTCGAGCCGCCGAGGACGGCGACGAACGGGCTGCGGGGGGCGCGGAGCAGGCCCTCGAGCACCTCGACCTCGCGGGCGAGGAGCTTGCCGGCCCGCGCCGGGAGCCGCCGCGCGACGCCCTCGGTGGAGGCGTGGGCGCGGTGGGCGGCGCCGAAGGCGTCGTTGACGTAGTGCGTGAAGCCCGTCGCGAGGAGGTCGGCGAACGCCGGGTCGTTGGCCTCCTCGCCGGGGTGGAAGCGCAGGTTCTCGAGCATCACCAGCTCGCCCGGCGCGAGCGCCGCGGCACGTGCCGCGACCTCCGCGCCGACGCAGTCCGGCAGCAGCTCGACCGTGCGGCCCATCAGCTCTCCGAGGCGCGCCGCGCAGGGGGCGAGCGAGAACTCGTCCTTGCGCTGCCCCTTGGGGCGGCCGAGGTGCGAGCACACGGCCACCCCGGCGCCCGCCGCGAGCAGGTACTCGAGGGTCGGCACCGAGGCGCTGATGCGCGCGTCGTCCGTGACGCGCCCGCCATCGATCGGAGCGTTGAGATCGGCCCGCACGAGCACGCGCGCGCCCGCCCAGTCGACACCCGGGTCGTCGATCCCCGCGGGACGCGTCATCGGCGGACTACGACGGGAGGACGCGCTCGGCCAGGTCCACGACCCGGCACGAGTAGCCCCACTCGTTGTCGTACCAGCTGATCAGCTTGACCGTGGTGCCGTTGACCATCGTCAGGCTCGCGTCGAGCAGCGACGAGCGCGGATCGCCGACGATGTCGCGCGACACGATCGGGTCCTCGGTGTAGCCGAGGATGCCCGCCAGCGGGCCGTCCTCCGCCGCCGCCAGGAACGCGGCGTTGACCTCCTCGACGGTCGTCGCGCGGCTGACCTCGACCGTGAGGTCGACCACCGAGCCGTCGGGCGTCGGGACGCGCAGGGCGATGCCGTCGAGCTTGCCCTTCATCGCCGGCAGCACCTCGCCGATGGCGCGCGCGGCGCCGGTCGAGGTCGGGATGATCGACAGGGCCGCCGAGCGGGCGCGGCGCAGGTCGGAGTGGGGCGCGTCGAGCAGGCGCTGGTCGCCCGTGTAGGCGTGACAGGTGGTCATGAAGCCGTGCTCGACCCCGAAGTTGTCCATCAGGACCTTCGCGAGGGGGGCGAGGCAGTTGGTGGTGCACGAGGCGTTGGAGATGATGTGGTGCTTGTCGGCGTCGTACTCGTCCTCGTTCACGCCGATGCAGACGGTCAGGTCGGGGTTCTTGGCCGGAGCCGAGATGATGACCTTCTTGGCCCCGCCGGCGAGGTGGGCGGCCGCCTTGTCGCGCTCGGTGAAGAAGCCCGTGCTCTCGATGACGACGTCCACGCCCAGGTCGCCCCAGGGCAGGTTGGCCGGATCGCGCTCGGCGAAGACCTTGATGTGCGCGTCATCCACGTGAAGGTGGTCGTCGTGCGCGTGCACGTGACCCGGGTAGCGCCCGAACACCGAGTCGTAGTCGAGCAGGTGGGCCAGCGTGCCGGTGTCGGTGATGTCGTTCACCGCCACGATCTCGATGTCCGTCTCGCCGAGCGTCGCCGCCCGGAAGACGTTTCGCCCGATCCGGCCGAACCCGTTGATTCCCACGCGTACGCTCATGCGGCGCATCCTCCATGTTGAAAACGGGGGCCAATCTAACAGGCCCGCGACGGCGCCCCTGACAGTATGGGGACATGTGTCGCTCCCGTCTCGCCGCCATCGCCCTGACCGCGGTCGCTTGTGCCGGATGCAGCGAGGTCGATGCCCCGTCGGCCGCCCCGGCGGCCGGTGGTGCCGGCGGCGAGGAGGCCGTCGTCACGCGGGTGGTGGACGGGGACACGCTGATCGCCCGGCTGGGCGGCGACGACGTCCGCGTGCGGATGCTCGGCGTGGACGCGCCCGAGAGCGTCGCCGAGGACCGGCCGGTGGAGTGCTTCGGCCCGCAGGCGTCGGCACGGGCGAAGGCGCTGCTGCCGAAGGGGACGCGGGTGACACTCGCCACCGACCCCAGCCAGGGGCGGTTCGACCGCTTCGACCGGCTGCTGGCGGAGGTGTCGGTCGCCGGGACGGCGCGGACGATCAACGAGCGCCTGATCGCCGAGGGCTATGCCGAGGTGTTCCGGGGGGACGGCCGGGGGCGGCTCCAGCCCCGCCTGCGCGCCGCCGAGAGCGCGGCCCGCGAGGCCGGCCTCGGGATCTGGTCCGCCTGCCGCTCGCGCCGCTGAAGCGCCCCGGAACGCGACCGGGGGGCCCGAAGGCCCCCCGGCGCTACCGCAGTGCTGTCAGACGGAGAGTCTGAGGCTCAGGCCTCGGCCGTCTTCGGCTTCGGGGTCACGGCCGCCGTGATCTTGGCGGACAGCAGGCCCAGGATGACGCCGCAGACCAGGGTCACGAACGCGCTGACCCAGACCCACGCCCACGGGGTGGAGAGGAGACCGCCACCCGCGCCGATGCCGGCGGTGGCGGGGTCGCCCAGGGAGGCGACGGTGTTCTCGGTGCCGCCACCGTTCGGGACCCAGCCGTCGAGGCCGGTCGCGATCCACCAGAGGAACACGGACGCGAAGGCCGGGAACGTACCGGCCACGTAGTACCAGTCACCAGCGATCAGGATGAGGACCAGGATCGCGGCGAAGATGCCGACCCAGAGCGAGATGCCCCAGAAGTCAGGAGCGTCGGCCGTGGAGAAGGCGAGCGGCATGGTGATCAGAGCGGCCACCGAGCCGAAGACGCAGGCCAGGAAGATCTTGCCGAAGGCGGCGTTGTCGCCACCGGCGGCGAAGAACAGGCCCCAGGAGATGAACGCGATCGGCAGGACGAGGTGGAAGTTCTCAGGAAGACCAAGCTGACCGTCGCCGGCGAGCTCGTCCTGGACCGTTACCCAGTGGAACGTGAAGTTCAGGGAGAACTCGGTCCAGAGGAACGAGAGGATCCCGATGACGATCGCGAGAGGCGCGATCGCCTTTGCGCGTGCGCTCATAGAGCGTTAGCTCCTTTAAGAGAAGTACGGGGGACGCGCCGCCCGAAAAGAAGACGAGTGATGGCGACGCAACCACGGAGGAGACCGATTCCGGGGCCTCCGCGCGGCCAGTCTACGGCCGCCTCTGGGTTCGTGGCAACCGTTGCAAGTCCTTTTTCTTAATCCCCCGCTAACGAACGGGTCGCGGGGCCACGCTGTCGGCGACCAACTCGGTCAGCACCCGCGCGAGGGCCTCCGGCGAGTGGCGGACCATGCGCCCCTCCTCGGCCAGGTCGCGCGCGATCACCGTCACCCCGAGCGCCTGCAGCCGGGCGTGGTCGGCCACCACCGGCTCCTGCCCCTGGGCGGCGTAGGCGGCCGCGGCCACCGGGTCGAGCGGGCCCTCGTGCACGACGATCTTGTCGACGGCGCCGCGGGAGGCCTCCATCACGCGCTCGAGGTGGGCCACGGCGTCGAAGCCGTCGGTCTCCCCCGGCTGGGTCATCACGTTGCAGACGTAGGCGCGCACGCCGCGCGCGCCGGCGATCGCGTCCACCAGCTCGGGAACCGCAAGATGCGGGAGGACGCTGGTGAAGAGGCTGCCGGGACCGAGCAGCACCAGGTCGGCGTCGGCGATCGCCTCGAGCGACGGCGGATGCGCCACCGGCTCGGGCTCCAGCCAGACGCGGCGGCAGGGGCCGTCGCCCGAGGTGATGGCGCTCTCCCCGCAGATCCGCGAGCCGTCGGCGCGCTCGGCCCAGAGGCTGATCTGCGCCAGGGTCGAGGGCAGCACGCTGCCGCGGATCTTGAGCACCCGGCTGCACTCCTGGATGGCCAGGTCGAAGTTGCCGGTCAGGTCGGTCAGCGCGGCCAGGAAGAGGTTGCCGAAGGAGTGCCCGGTGAGGTCGCCGCCCTCGAAGCGGTGCTGGAAGAGGCGGCCCATCAGCGACTCGTCCTCGGCCAGCGCCACCAGGCAGTTGCGGATGTCCCCGGGCGGGAGCACGCCGAGCTCGCGCCGCAGGCGCCCCGACGAGCCGCCGTCGTCGGCCACCGTCACGATGGCCGTGATGTCGAGCGAGCGGCGCTTGAGCCCGCGCAGCAGCGAGGAGAGCCCGGTGCCGCCGCCGAGCGCCGCGATGTGGGGGCGGCGGTTCATGCGGCGGGCTCGGTGGGCGCGCCGGTGGAGCGGCCGATGTGGCGGTGCATCACGCGCACGTCGAGCGCCCGGCCGTAGCGGGCGGCGAGCATCTCGGCGATCGCGACGCTGCGATGGCGGCCTCCGGTGCAGCCGATCCCGATCACGACGCTGCTCTTGCCCTCCTGGGCGTAGGCCGGCAGCAGGAAGTCGAGCAGCGACTCGAGGCGGGTGCGGAACTCCTCCATGCCGGGCGCGGCGGCGACGAAGTCGGCCACCGGCGCGTCGAGTCCCGTCAGCGGGTTGAGCTCGGGGATGTAGTGCGGGTTCTGGAGGAAGCGGACGTCGAACAGGAGGTCCACGTCCCGCGGGACCCCGTACTTGTAGCCGAACGACACGAACTCCACGTGCAGGCGCGGCCGGCTCTCGGGCGTCATCAGCGCCTCGGTGACGCGGCGGCGGAGGTCCCAGATCGACATCCCCGTGGTGTCGATGACCAGATCGGCCCGGGCGCGCACGTCGGCGAGCTCGGCCCGCTCGCGCTCGATGCCGTCCGACACCGTGCCGCCGTCCGACAGCGGGTGGCGGCGGCGGGTCTCGCGGAAGCGGTTGAGGAGGGCCTCGTCGGAGGCCTCCAGGAAGACGACGCGCGGACGTACGCCGGTCGCCGCCTCCACGCGCTCGAGCACCGGCTCGAGGTCCTTGAACCAGATGCCGCCGCGCACGTCGCAGGCCACCGCCGCCCGCTCCACCCGCGAGCCCTCCAGCAGCACCAGGTCGGCGAAGGCCGGAAGCAGCCCCGGGGGCAGGTTGTCGACGCAGAACCACCCGGCGTCCTCGAAGGCGCCCATCGCCTTGCTCTTCCCGGCGCCGCTCATGCCGGTGATGATCGTCAGCTCCATGCATCCTCCCCCGCTGAGGCGACCCCGTTCGCGACCGGCGCCGCGCCCTCGCGCGGACCCGCCGTCTTGTGGAGCCGGTCGTACACGTCGCGTGCCACCTTCGACGGCACCCCCGGCACGGCCTCCAGCTCCTCGCGGCTGGCCGACAGGAAACGCTCGATCGAGCCGAAGTGCCGCAGGATCGCGCCCTTGCGCGCCGGACCCACTCCGGGGAGGGCGTCGAGCACGCTCCGGGTCATCCCGCGGTCGCGCTTGCCGCGGTGGTGGCGCAGCGCGAAGCGGTGGGCCTCGTCGCGGATGTGCTGCAGCACCCGCAGCGCCGAGGAGCCCTCGTCGAGGAGGAGGGGCTCCGCCCGGCCGGGACGGAAGACCTCCTCGCGCTTCTTCGCCAGGCTGACCACCGGGACGTCCTCGACGCCGGCGCTGCGCATGCCCGCGATCGCCGCCCCGAGCTGCCCCTTGCCCCCGTCGATGACGACCAGCCCGGGCCGCGCGGCGAAGGAGGGGTCGTCCTCGGGGGCCAGCATCCGGGCGAAGCGGCGCGTGAGCGCCTCCTCCATCCGCGCGAAGTCGTCGGGGCCGCCCTCGTAGCGCATGGTGAAGGTGCGGTAGTGCGCCTTGGCGGGCGCGCCCCCCTCGAAGACCACCATCGACGCGACGGCGTAGGTGTCCCCGAGGTTGGAGATGTCGTAGCACTCGATCCGCGCCGGTGGCGCCGGCAGCCCGAGGCGCTGCTGGAGGTCGGCCAGCGCGTCGCGTCGCCGCGAGCGGGCCTGCTCGTGCTGGCGGCGGTCCTGGTCGAGGGCGAAGCGGGCGTTCTTCTGGGCGAGCTCGGCGAGCTTGCGCTTGTCGCCGCGCGAGGACGCGCGCACCTCCACCCGGCTTCCCCGGCGCTCCGACAGCAACGCCCCGAGATCGGCCTCGGCGGCGCTGTCCTGAGGGATCACGACCAGTGCCGGGATCGCCAGGGCCATGGCGTAGTACTCGTAGGCGAACTGCACGAGCACGGTGGCCTCGTCCTCGGCGCCGGCCGTGTCGAGGAAGAACGACTGGCGGTCCTGGAGCACGCCGTCGCGGACCTGGAGCACCTGCACGTTGGCCGCCTCGCCGTCGATGGCGACGCCGAGCACGTCGGCCGTGCCGACCGAGCCGGCGGTCGCGAACTGGCGCTCCATCAGGTGGCGCACGGCCGACAGACGGTTCCGCACGGCGGCCGCCCGCTCGAACTCCTGGGCCTCGGCGGCGGCGCGCATCTCCTCCTCGAGCTCGCGCTCGAGGCCGCGGTAGCGCCCCGACAGGAACGCGGTGATCTGGTCGATCAGCGCCCGGTAGTCCTCGCGCGAGATGTAGCCGACGCACGGCGCCAGGCAGCGTTTGATGTGGTAATCGAGGCAGGGGACGCCCGACGGCCGCCCCGGCTCGCGCCCCTCGCAGGGGCGGCTGGGGAAGATCTTGCCGATCAGGTTGAGGGTCTCGCGGACCTTGTAGGCGTTGGAGAAGGGCCCGAAGTAGAGCCGGTCGCGCCGGTGCTTCTCCCGCGTGAAGTAGACCCGCGGATACTCCTCGTCGAGGCTGATCGCGATGTAGGGGTAGCTCTTGTCGTCGCGCAGCCGCACGTTGAAGGGCGGCCGGTGCGTCTTGACCAGGTTGGCCTCGAGGATCAGCGCCTCGCTCTCGGACCCGGTGACGAAGACCTCCACCCGGTCGATGCGCTCGACGAGGTCGTCGATCTTCGGATGCAGGCCGCCACGGGCGCTCATGCGGCGGCGGGCGCCGCCCTCGTCGGGGCGCAGGGGGGCCTGGAAGTAGGAGAGCACGCGACGGCGGATCGACTTCGCCTTGCCCACGTAGAGGACGCGGTCGGCGTCGTCGCGGTAGATGTAGACGCCGGGACCCGTGGGCAGTCCCGCGAGCTGCTCGCGAAGGGGGGCGGCGTCGCTCACTCGGACCGAGTATAGGTCGGTCCGAGATCGCGCTGCCCATGCCCCCTCCGGGCGGATGAGACTTCTCTCACCCCGGGCGGCCCCCGGCCGGGGCTGTGCCACGATCGCCGTGTGGATCGACTGCGCAAGACGCTGCGGCGCAACTCCGGCACCCTGCTGGTGATCGGCGCCCTGCTCGTGGGCGCCGTGCTCAGCATCATGCTCTCGCGCGCCGCCCTCCCCGGGGACTCGATCGCCGATGAGGATCTGCCGGTCATCGACCTCCCGATGCCGACGCGCGAGCAGCCCGCGCCGCGGCCCCCGGCGACCACCCGTC
>JAEMRL010000071.1 GCA_016463385.1 Thermoleophilia bacterium | reverse complement strand
CTGCTGACCTACCCCTACGTCTACCTGCCGGTCGCGGCCCGGCTGCGTCAGCTCTCGCCGGCGATGGAGGAGTCGGCGCGTCTGCTCGGCAGCGGGCCCCGGGCGACCTTCCTCACCGTGGTCCTCCCGCAGACCCGGGCGGCGATCGCCGCCGGCGGGCTGCTGGTGTTCCTCTATGTGGTCGCCGACTTCGGCGCCGTGCAGCTCCTGCGCTACGACACCCTGACGCGCGCGATCTACGCGAATCGCCTGGTCGACCCGCCGGTCGCCGCCGCGCTCAGCCTGGCTCTCGGCGTCCTGGCGATCGTCGTCGTGATCGGCCAGCGCTCGGTGGCCGGGGCCGTGCGCAGCGACGTCCGGCGCGAGGGCGGCGCCCTGCTGATCGGGCTGGGACGCTGGCGCGGGCCGGCGCTGGCCTTCGTCGGCGGCCTGCTGACGCTCGCGCTGGTGGCCCCCGTCGCGGTGCTCGGCTACTGGACCGTGCGCGGCGCGGCCGAGGGGTCGTCGCGGCCGTCGTCGCTGATCGCGAACCCGGACCGGCTCGTCGAGCCCGCGCTCAACACCTCGCTGGCGAGCGGCCTGGCCGCGATCGTGGCCGTCGCCGTGGTTCTCCCGGTGGCCTTCCTCACGGGGCGCCACCGCGGCCGGCTGGGCTCGGCCGCGGACGCCCTGATCACCGGCGGCTTCGCGCTCCCCGGCATCGTGATCGCGCTCGCTCTGGCCTTCTGGACGCTCAACAGCCCCGGCGCGGTCGGTGCGCTCTACCAGACGCTCCCCCTGCTGGTGGGCGCCTACGCGCTCCACTTCGGCGCCCTCGCCCTCGGACCGGCGCGCATCGCGGTCACCGGGGTACCGCGGGCGCTCGACGACGCGGCCCGCACGCTCGGCCGCGGGCGCCTGTCGCGTCTGCTCTCGGTCGACCTGCCGCTGATGGCGCCGGGGCTCGCCGCCGGCGCGGGCCTGGTGCTGCTGTCGGCGATGAAGGAGCTGCCGGTGACCCTGCTCCTCGCCCCCGCCGGGTTCCCGACGCTCGCGACGCGGATCTGGAGCGCGGCGGAGGACGCCTTCTGGGCCGACGCCAGCCTCGCCGCCCTGGTCCTGGTGGTGCTCTCGGGGGTGCTGACCTGGCTGCTGGTGGTCCGTCGCGAGCGGGAGTTCTCCTGAGGCGGGAGATCCGCCTCGGCGCGGCGATGGCGCTGGTGGCCCTGGTCGCGTTCGCCGCGGCGGTCGCGGGGATCGGCGCCCCGGCGACGTTCGGCGCCCAGACGACCGCCGACGAGCCGCACTACCTGCTGACGGCCATCTCGCTGGCCGAGGACGGTGACCTCGACGTCGCCGACGAATTCCGCGAGGGCGCCTATCGCCCGTTCCACGCGCTCGACCTCGCGCCCCAGGCGGCGGCCGGCGACGGCGGGCGCCTGGTGGAGCCGCACGACCCCCTCCTACCCGTCCTGCTCGCCGTGCCGGCGGCCCTCGGGGGCTGGGTCCTCGCCAAGCTGGTGCTCTGCGCCGCGGCGGCGGCGCTCGCGGCGCTGACCCTGTGGATCGCCGTGCGCCGGTTCGACGTGCCGGTGATGCCCGCGGCCGGCGTGGTGGGCGTGCTGGCCGCCTCGGCGCCCCTGGCGGCGTACGGATCGCAGGTCTATCCCGAGATCGTCGCGGCGCTGGTCGTCGCGATCGCCGTCGCGGCGCTCACCGGCCGGATGGGACGGGCCGGGCTGATCGTGCTGGCGGTGGCGGTGGTCGCCCTGCCGTGGCTGTCGGTGAAGTACGCGCCGGTCGCCGCCGCCCTCGCGGGGCTGGCGCTCTGGCGGCTGGCCCGGGACCGCCGGACGGGCGCGGCGATCGGGCTCGGCGCCGGGCTGGTGCTCGCCGCCGTGGTCTACGTCGTGGCACACCACGCCCTCTACGGGGGCGCGACCCCCTACGCGGCGGGGGCCTTCTTCGTCGACGGGCAGCTCACGGTGGTGGGGTCCGACCCCGACTACGCCGGGCGCTCGCGCCGGATCGTGGGCCTGCTCGTGGACCGCGACTTCGGCATCGCCGCCTGGCAGCCGGCCTGGCTCCTCCTGGTGCCCGCTCTCGGGGCGATGGCGGCCCGGCGCCCCCGGGGGGGCGCGGCCATCGCGCTGCCGCTGGCCGCCGGCTGGTTCGTCGCCACCTTCGTCGCGCTGACGATGCAGGGCTGGTGGTTCCCCGGGCGCCAGCTCGTCGTGGTGCTGCCGCTGGCGGTGGTGGCGATCGCCTGGTGGGCCCGCGAGGGCGGCCGCCGGCTCGGCGTCGCCCTCGGCCTCGGCGCCATCGGCGTCATCGCCCAGGCATGGGTGGCGGCGGAGGCCGTGTGGGGCGACCTCACGTGGGTCGTGAACCTCCAGGACACCGGGAACCCCCTCTACCGTGCGTGGGCCGTCCTGCTGCCGGACTACCTCGACGTCACTCCGATGACCTGGGTGCTCCACGGGGCATGGACCGCGGGCGCCGTGGCGGCGGCCGCGCTCGCCTACCGCTCGGCGCGCCGCGACGTCGCCAGGCGGCCCCCGCAGGAGGGTGCCCGCGCGAGCGCGCCCGCCCTCGCGGACGCGCTCACCGGGCGGTAGCTCAGGCCGGCGGCCTCCAGTTGCGGGCCATCATGTCCGGGTCGAAGAACATCTTCTCCTCGGCGATCCTCCCGTCGACCACGCGGAGCACCGAGACGCCGGGCAGCTCCAGCTCCTCGCCCTGCCCCTGCCAGTCGCCCCAGGCGCCGGTGTGGGTTCCGAGGACCGTCCACTCGAAGATGGCCCCGTCCTCACCCTCGGCGTAGGCGCCGAGCTCGACGCGCAGGTCCGGCGTGTTCTCCATGAACGCCCGGATGCCCTCGGCGATGTCCTCGCGCCCCTCGAAGCGGTCGGGGCTGTGCACCGCCGGGTTGTTGACGACCATCCAGCGCCGGACGCCGTCCGGTGTGAAGTGCTCGGCGCATGCGTCCGGATCGTGCGCGTTCCAGGCCGCGCGGTACGAATCGACGATCTCCCGCGCGGATGTCATCGTGGCCATGTCCGTCTCCTTCTCGTGGGTGGCGAGTGGACGGATCCGTCCACCTCCGTTGTCTCCCGATCACGCGGTGGCGTGCATCCGGGCGACGACGGAGAGCGCTGCCGCAGGCGGGCAGCCGCGGCGCGGGGGAATACGGATGCCGCGCGGATCGTGGAGGGCGAGTCTGTGCCCATGAGATGCCGCCCCGGATCCGCCCTCGCACTGCTGGGCGTCGCCGCCCTCTACGGCTGGCTGCTGCGCCCCTGGCACATGACCTGGGGAGCGACCGCCGATGAGGCCGGCGGCCGGCTGCCGGGCGACGAGCTGCTGCCGGACGCGGACATCGTCTCGACGCGCGCGGTCGAGATCGACGCGCCGCCGTGGGCCGTGTGGCCGTGGCTGGTGCAGATGGGCCCCGGGCGCGGCGGCGCCTACACCTACGACTGGATCGAGCGGAGGCTCGGCATCGACATCCGCAACGTCGACCGCGTCGTGCCGGAGCTGCAGCACCTGCAGGTCGGCGACGAGATCCCGATGCCGGGCTACGCCATGCGCGTCGAGCGGCTCGACCGCGAGAGCGCGATGGTGATCCGCTCGACCACCGGCGGCTGGGTCTGGGCGTTCGTGCTCCGCCCGGTCGGCGAGCGGACCCGGCTGGTGAGCCGCAACCGGATCGACCGCGGCGCCTGGGGCGCCCGCGACTGGATCGGCTACCCGCTGATGGAGCCGGGCTCGTGGATCATGGAGCGCAAGATGCTGCGCACGATCCGCGAGCGGGCCGAGGCCCTCGCCCGCGAGGACGCCGAGATCCGGGGCTAGTGCCCTAGAGCGAGAAGACGATGCCGGCCGGGGGGCCGGGCTCGGCGGCGATCACCGGCAGGGCCGAGCGCAGCGCGCGCTGGAAGACGCCCGCGCTCTCCGAGAACAGCCGGGCCAGCGTCTCGGCCGGAGTCAGCTCGGGCATGACGCCGTTCGCGTGGTCGGTCACGAAGCCGACCAGCGCGAACGGGAGCCGCGCCTCTCCCGCGAGCACCGTCTCCGGGCCGCCGGTCTGGCTGACGGCGGCGACGCCCGCGACGGCGAGCTGGGCGATCTCGCTGACGGTGTTCAGGCGCGGGCCGTCCACGTGGCCGTAGACACCGCCGTCGCGGACGGTGAGACCCGCCGCGTGCGCGCCGAAGGGCAGCTCGTAGATCCAGTGGCCGCGGCCGGGGATCTCCGGGCCGGTGAAGAGCGTGCAGAGAGAGCCGTCCGCCAGGCGGTTCGAGGGGAAGTGCAGGTCGTCGAAAACGATCAGCTGACCGAGCTCGAGCGACGGATCGACGGCGCCGCACACCGTCGTCGAGACCAGCGCCCGGGCGCCGAGCGCGGCGATTGCCGCGACGTTCGCCCGCGGCGTCACCTGATGCGAGAGACGGGCGTGCCCGGCGCCGTGGCGCGGCACGTGCGCGACCGGCACCCCCGCCAGCGTCCCGAGGGTGACCGTCGCCGTGCCGTGGGGCGTCGTCACGTCCTCGGTGCGACGGTCCTCGAGGCCCTCCAGCTCGTAGAGCCCGGTGCCGGTGATGAGGCCGATCGGGGCGGACGAGGGCACCGGCGGAGCCTACCGGCGCGACCGCCGCTCAGCGGACGCGGATCAGGCGGATCGTCATCCTGTTGGTGCCGAAGTCGGTGGCCGTCAGGCGGACGGTGCTCCCCGGAGGTGCGAACGTCTGCGGGCCCACCCTCCGGGGACTCGGGCGGACCGCGAAGGTCCGGACGATGACCCGCGGAGCCTTCACCCGCTCCGACCCGAAGATCAGCGGCGGGGGGATGAAGACCGACATCTGCCCGACGGCCGGAGGGGTCGGCCATCCGAAGCGGAGACCGTCGAGGCCGCCGGCGATCTGGCTCGTCGGGCATTCGGGCGCCGTGAAGCCGAGGCCGTCGGCGCCGTTCAGGGCAAGGCGCAGGTGCCCTCCCTGGTAGAGCAGCCCCGCCCTCATGTTCACGACCTGGGGCCTGCCGCAGTCGGGCCCCTGGGAGAGATCCTCGGTCAGGGGGCCGCAGATCGAGACGGGGGCGCCGGGGACGTCGGCCCGCGACGCGGACCCGCTCGCGGTGCGCGTGGTCCGGACCTTCAGATTGAGGGACGCGTCGGTCAGGCGGCCCTTGCGGTGCACGAAGACGGCGCCGCCCACGCGCGTGAACTCCATCACGACGTTCTTGCCCCGCCGGAAGGTCGTGGTCTCGTTCACGCGCCCCTGGAGGGAGATCACACAGGGGGTCAGCGATCCGCCGTCGACGTCGCGCGCCGCCGTGGCCGTGCCCTCGACGACCACCTTGAACCTCGCGGTCTGCGCGCCCGGGATCGCCCCGATCGGAGGGATGACGGGCGCCGGCGTCGCGACGGCCGGCAGTGCGAGGCCGATCAGCGCCACCATGGCGGTCGGTGAACGGCGGAACCTGGACACGCGCCCCCCTCGACGTGGAGGCCGACCCTATTCCCCGGTGATCTCCGCGGGCAAGGACCCGCGGGGCGGGTCAGTCGCCGGTGTCGTCCAGCCCTGCGGCCGTGACCACGAACTCCTCGGCCGCCGAGAGCAGGAACCCGGGGTTGACGCACTCGGCCCGGCCCCGGTGCTCGAAGGTGCGCTCCACGGCCGACCGGCAGATGCCGAGGGGCTCACGCGCGGCGCGCAGCCCGCCGAAGCCGGCGGCCGTGCGCTGGAGGCGGCGCAGGCCGTCGAGGTCGACCTCCACCTGGTAGATGCCCTCGAGGCACCCGATCCAGGTGCGGCCCTCGCGCTCGTAGGAGTAGAGCCGCGGGCAGTCCGCCTCGACGCAGCCGGCGGGCTGCACGACGCGCTCGCACGACACCGGGCACTGGCGGCACGACCCGGCCACCAGGGCGGTGGCGGCGGCGCTCTGCCTCACGATGGGGGGACCCGGGGCACCGGCGTATTAAGGCCCTCCCCCGCCGCCCGGTCAAGGCGGTCGGCCCGGCGCCCGGGAGCGCCGCCGATCAGGCCACGCAGCGCTCGCCGAAGAGGGTCTTGAGCTCGGCGACCAGGCTGTTGGCGCGCGGGTTGACCTTGAACTCCTCACCGAGGAACAGGCGCCGGCGCCCCTCGCCGGTGGTGACGTCCATGACCACCGCGGCATCGCCCTGGTGGTCGACCAGCAGACGGCGGAGCTCGCCGAACGGGATCTCCGCGAGACGCGCCATGTCGACCCGCACCACGAGGCGCTCCTGCTCGCCGCCCTCCTCGGGGCGGAAGGCCCGGACCGACTGGGCGACGAGCTTGGTCTCGCCCTCCCCCTTCTGATCGATGCGCCCGGTGATCAGCACCATCGCGTCCATCGTCAGCAGGTCGCGGGCGTCGGCCATGACGGCGGGCACCACGACCACCTCCACCGAGCCCTCGAGGTCGTCGAGGCGCACGAACATCATCGGGTCGCCCTTGCGGGTGGTGATGCTCTTCACCGCGCCGAGCATGCCGCCGACGGTCACCGGCTCGCCGTCGGCCCGCTCGCCGAGCGAGGCGATGCCGCAGGTGGTCGCGCGCGCCAGCTGCTGGCGGCAGTCCTGGAGGGGGTGGCTGGAGACGTAGAGGCCGAGGGCCTCCTTCTCGGCCGCGAGCAGCTCGTCCTTCGGCATCTCGCGCGAGGGGATCGGCGGGTCGAGCTCGACGGCCGCGTCGGGACTCCCCATCGCGCCGAAGAGAGACTCCTGGCCGGCCGCGATGTCGGAGCGCCGGCGCGTCGCCTGGCCGACTGCGGCCGCGATGGTGTCGAGCATGCCCAGGCGGGTGTCGCCGGTGGAGTCGAGCGCCCCGCCGCGGATCAGGCTCTCCAGGGCGCGCTTGTTGACCTGTGCCTGGTCGACGCGGCGGCAGAAGTCCCACAGGGTCGTGAAGAGCCCGCCGTCGTCGCGCGCGGCGATGATCGCGGCGACCGCGTTCTCGCCCACGCCCTTCACGGCCGACAGGCCGAAGCGGATCTCCGTCTCGCCGGTGACGGCGAAGTCGGAGCGGCTCACGTTGACGTCGGGCGGCAGCACCGAGAGGCCCATGTCGGTGCACGCGGCGACGTAGAACGGCACCCGGTCCTTGGTGTCCATCACCGAGCTGAGCAGCGAGGCCATGTACTCGGCGGGGTGGTTCGCCTTGAGGTAGGCGGTGCGGTACGCGAGCAGCGCGTAGCAGGCGGCGTGGCTCTTGTTGAACGAGTAGTCGCCGGCGGCCTCGCACAGGCCCCAGAGGCTCTGCGCCACCTTCTTGTCGGTGCCGCTCTCGATGCAGCCCGCGACGAACTCGTCCTTCAGCGAGGCCATCAGGACCTTGTCCTTCTTGCCCACGGCCTTGCGGAGGTCGTCCGCGCGCGACGGCGAGAACCCGGCGAGCTGCCGGGAGATCGCCATCAGCTGCTCCTGGTAGACCGCCACCCCGTAGGTCGGGCCGGTGATCGTCTCCAGGCGCGGGTCCTCGAAGGTGACCCGCGAGGGGTCGCGCTTGTTGCGCGCGTAGGTCGGGATGAACGCCATCGGCCCCGGCCGGTAGAGCGCGACGAGGGCGATCAGGTCGGCGAACTCGGTCGGGCGCACCTCCCGCAGCGCCTCGCGCATGCCGCTCGACTCGAACTGGAACACCCCGATGGCGTCGCCGCGGGCGAGCATCGCGTAGGTGCCCGGGTCGTCGATCGGGATCGTCTCGATGTCGAGGGCCGTGCCACTGCGGTCCTCGATCAGCTCCAGCGCGCCCTGGATGACGTCGAGGTTGCGCAGGCCGAGGAAGTCCATCTTGAGGAGGCCGAGCGCCTCCACGTCGTGGTCGGGCACCTGGGTGACGACGTTTCCCTCGTCGTCCGTGCGCACCGGCAGGTAGTCGGTGATGTCGCTCGGCGCGATCACGACGCCGGCGGCGTGCACGCCCTCGTTGCGCACCAGGCCCTCGAGCGGGAGGGCCGTGTCGAGGATCTCGCGCACGACGGCGTCGTCGGCGTAGGCCTGGGCGAGCTCGGTGCCCGGCTTCATCGCGTCGGCCAGTTTGATCCCGATCGGACGCTCCGGAACGAGCTTGGCCAGGCGGTCGACCTGCCCGTAGGTGTGGCCGAGGACGCGGCCCGAGTCGCGCACCACCGCGCGGGCGAGCAGCTTGCCGAAGGTGCCGATGCGCGCGACGGCGCTCGAGCCGTACTTCTCGGTGACGTACTGCACCACGCGGTCGCGGCCGGCGACGGCGAAGTCGGTGTCGATGTCGGGCATGCTCTTGCGCCCGGGGTTCAGGAAGCGCTCGAAGAGCAGGTCGTGCTCGAGGGGATCGAGGTCGACGATCCGCAGCGAATAGGCCACCAGCGACCCGGCGGCCGATCCGCGGCCCGGTCCGACGCCGACGCCGTTCTCACGCGCCCAGCGCATGTAGTCCCACACGATCAGGAAGTAGCTGGCGAAGCCCATCTCCTTGATGACGCCGAGCTCGAAGCGCAGGCGCTCCTCGGCGTTGGCGGGCTGGCCGCCGGGGTAGCGGCGGGCCATGCCCTCACGGCACAGGCGCTCGAGGTAGACCTCGTCGGTCTCGCCGCCCGGCACCGGGAAGCGCGGCAGCTTGATGTCGCCGAGCGGCAGGGAGAGCGCCTTGCAGCGCTCGGCCACCTCGAGCGACACCGGCAGGATGTCCACGAAGTCCGGCAGCGCCGCGGCCATCTCGGCGCCGGTCTTGAGGTAGAACTCCTTCGTCGTGAACCGGAAGCGCTTCGGGTTGCTCAGCACGTCGCGGGTCTGGATCGCCAGCAGCGCCTCGTGCGAGTCGGCGTCCTCGCGGCACGGGTAGTGCGCGTCGCAGGTCGCCACCATCGGCAGCCCGGCCTCGGCGGCGATCCGCTTGAGGTGGACGTTGATCCCGGTCTGGACGTCGAGACCGGCGTGCTGGATCTCCACGTAGACGTCGTCGCGGCCGAAGATGTTCGACAGCGCGTCGAGCTCCGCGCGCGCCGCCGCGACGTCCTCGCGCTCGAGGCTCTGGCAGACGACGCCCGACAGGCATCCCGACAGGGCGATGATGCCGTCCGAGTAGCGCTCCATCAGCTCGTGCGAGATACGGGGCTTGCGGTGGTAGCCCTCGAGGTAGCCGGCCGAGCAGAGCTTGATGAGGTTGTAGTAGCCCTCGGTGGTCTCGGCGAGGAGCGTGAGGTGGTTGCGCCGCTCCTTGGCCGGCCGGGCGTTGTGGTCGTCGACCACGTAGGCCTCGAGCCCGACGATCGGGGTGATGCCCCGCTTGGTCGCCTGGCGGTACAGCTCGACCGCTCCGCTCATCACGCCGTGGTCGGTGAGCGCGACCGCGCTCTGGCCCATCTCCTCGACCCGGTCGAGGAGCCGGTCGATCTTGCACGCCCCGTCCAGGACCGAGTAGTG
>JAEMRL010000428.1 GCA_016463385.1 Thermoleophilia bacterium | reverse complement strand
GGTCATCGACCCCTGGTTCACCCTGATCGCCCTCACCGCGACGCCGGTGCTCGCGATCGCGACGGTCCGCGCGACCGTCCAGCTCAAGGCCGCCGCGCGGTCGGCGCGCAAGGCCGAGGGCGAGGTGGCCGCGGCCGCGACCGAGACCCTGGGCGCCATGCAGGTGGTGCAGGCCTTCTCCCTCGAGGAGGTCCAGGGGCGGCGCTTCGGCGCGCTGACCGGCTCGAGCCTCCAGGCCAACCTCGAGGCCGTCCGCCTCCAGGCCCGCTTCGGACCGGTCGTCGACATCACCGGCGCCCTGTCGGTCGCGCTGATGCTCTGGCTGGGCGGCGCCCGCGTGCTCGACGGCGACATGACGCTCGGCGTGCTGCTGGTCTTCATGAGCTACCTCGCGAGCCTCTACAAGCCGATCAAGCAGCTCGCCAAGCTCGGCACGACGCTCGGCAAGGGCGCCGCCGCCGCCGAGCGCGTCTTCGCCGTGCTCGACACCGCCCCCGTGGTCGCCGACTCGCGGCCGGCCCGTATCGCACCGGCCCTCAGCGGTGCGATCGAGCTGGAGCACGTCGTCTTCTCGTACGGCCGCGAGCAGGTGCTCCGCAACGTCAGCCTCTCCATCGAGCCCGGCGAGCGCGTCGCCCTGGTGGGCCGCACCGGCTCGGGCAAGAGCACCCTCGCATCGCTCGTGCCGCGGCTGATCGATCCCGAGGTGGGCTTCGTGCGGGTCGACGGCATCGACGTCCGCGACCTCTCGCTCGCCTCCCTGCGGGGGCAGGTCGGGATGGTGCTGCAGGACACCGTGCTGCTGCGGGGGACCCTGCGCGACAACATCGCCTGGGGCCGGCCGGGGGCGACCGACGCCCAGATCGCCCGCGCGAGCCGCCTGGCGCTGGTGGACGAGTTCGCGGCGCGCCTGCCGGCCGGGCTCGACACGCCGATCGGCGAGCGCGGCCTCAACCTGTCGGGCGGCCAGCGCCAGCGCGTGGGCATCGCCCGCGCGATCCTCCGCGACGCGCCGATCCTGATCCTCGACGAGCCCACCAGCGCCCTCGACCCGCAGTCGGAGGAGCACCTGGTCGAGGCGCTCGCGGCGCTGCCCGGCAGCCGCACGACGCTCGTGATCGCCCACCGCCTCTCCACGGTCCGCGACGCCGACCGCGTGGTCGTGCTGCACGACGGCTCGGTCGCCGAGCAGGGAACGCATCTCGACCTGCTGGCGCGCGACGGGCTCTACCGCGCCATGGCCGACTCGGCCTTCGCCCCCGCCTGACACCGGTCGCTCGCGGGTGGCGCGCGGCCGCCCGCCGGGGTATGCATCGGGCATGGCCTTCGTCCTGCCCGCCCGGCACCTGCTGCGCGCCCGGGACCTCGCCGACGCGCGGTATGCGGACCCGCTCGGCGTGGACGACATGGCGCGGGCGGCCGGCCTCTCGCGCGGCCACTTCAGCCGCGAGTTCCGCCGGGCCTTCGGCGAGTCGCCGCACGCCTATCTGCTGACGCGCCGGCTCGAGCGGGCCGCGGCGATGCTGCGCACCACCGACCGCCCGGTCACCGAGATCTGCCTGGCCGTCGGCCTGCAGAGCCTCGGCTCGTTCACGACCAGCTTCACGCGCACCCACGGGATGTCCCCGCGGGCGTACCGCGCCGCGTTCCCTCCGGCCGCGATGCAGGCCCGCGTGCCGGCCTGCATAGTCCGCGCCTACGGCCGCCCGCGACACCGGACGTTTCGAGAAGAACCGGCACCGCCCCCCGGCCTACGATCGGCCGCGTCCGCTCAACCAGACGGGGAGGCACCCGAATGATCCGCATCGCCACGGCGCACCTCTGGGTCCACGACCAGGAGGAGGCGCTCGCGTTCTACACCGGCAAGGTCGGCATGGAGGTGCGCGCCGACGTCACGCTCCCGGAGCTGGGCGGATTCCGCTGGCTGACCGTCGCGCCCCCGGGGCAGGAGGACGTCGCGATCGTGCTGATGCCGGTGCCCGGGCCGCCGATGATGGACGACGAGACGGCCGCGCAGGTGCGCGAGCTGACCGCCAAGGGCTGCACCGGGACGATCTTCCTCGAGACCGACGACTGCCAGGCCTCCTACGAGGAGATGACCGCCCGCGGCGTGGAGTTCGTGGAGCCGCCCGAGCAGCGCCCGTACGGCATCGACTCGTCGTTCCGTGACCCCTCGGGCAACCACATCCGCCTCGCCCAGGTGATGATGCCCGGCTGACCTCTCAGGCGAGGGCCCCGGTGACGCGCGCGCCGGCGACGTCCATGATCGACACCGGCGTCACGCCCGCGTGACCGCCGAGCAGGGCGAGCAGGTCGTCGATCCGGGCAAGCTCGGCCGGATCGGTGACCGCGTGGTGGAGCATCAGCCCGAGCGGATCGCCC
>JAEMRL010000070.1 GCA_016463385.1 Thermoleophilia bacterium | reverse complement strand
ATGCCCGCTGATCTGAACCGCGTCACCCTGGTGGGGCGCCTCACGCGCGATCCCGAGCTGCGCCACTCCGGCGGCGGCGACGCGATCTGCTCGATGCGGCTGGCGGTGTCCTCGCGCTCGCGCGATGAGACCGGCAACTGGGGCGACCGCTCCAACTACTTCGATGTGACCGTCTTCGGCCGTCAGGCCGAGACCGCCTCGACCTACCTGGCCAAGGGACGGCGCATCGGCGTCGACGGCCGCCTGTCCTGGCGCGAGTGGCAGGCCCAGGACGGCACCAAGCGCCAGAGCGTCGAGGTGATCGCCAACGACATCTTCTTCCTCGACAGCCGGGGCGAGGGTGGCGAGGGTGGCGGTGGCGGTGGCTTCGGGGCGCGGCGCCCGAGCGCGGTCGACGAGCTCGCCCCGGTGGGCGCGCCGGCCGGCAACGGCGGCGGCGGCGACACGGCGGAGGACTCCGACATACCGTTCTGAGCCTGCGCTGAGCCGACCGGCGGCCGGCGATGGGTCAAGGTACATCGACCGGCCGCCGACACGATTTATGTGCGAATCATCGCCGTCTCCCGTCTCCGGCCGGGAATGCGCCTGGGCCGTCCGGTCTATTCGTGTTCCGCCGGCGTGCGTCTCCCGTTGCTGCAGCCCGACGCGCTCGTCACCGAGCGCGTGCGGGCCGGCCTGGAGCGCGCCGGCGTGTTCGCGGTGTACGTCAACGATGCGATCTCGGAGGGCATCGCCCCCGTCGAGCCGATCTCGGCCGAACTGCGCGACCGGGCGATGCGCGCGCTCGACGACACCTTCACGGCGGTGGCGACCCAGGGAGCCGTGACCCGCATCCCGGGCGAGCAGATCGAGCGCCTCGGCAACGTGGTGAAGGCGATCCTGCGCGAACTGCGCTCGCGGCGCGAGGCCGTCTCCTCGCTGATGGACCTGAACGCCTTCGACTCCCACACGCTCGGGCACTCGCTGAACGTCTGCATCCTCGGCCTGATGATCGGCGACCAGTCGATACGCCGCCACGGCTGGCGGGACGGGCGCGGCGAGGTGCGCCACGGCGACGTCGATGACCGCCTCGAGAAGCTCGGGCTCGGCCTGCTGCTGCACGACATCGGCAAGATCCTGATCCCCTCCGAGATCCTCCAGAAGCCCGGCCGCCTGAGCGACGATGAGATGGAGATCGTGCGCGAGCACCCGAAGGCCGGGCTCGACCTGATCGAGAACGGCGCCTTCTCGTCGCTGTCGAAGGTGGCGGTGATCGGCCACCACGAGCGCCTCGACGGCCGTGGCTACCCCTACGGCCGCGCCGACGACCTGCACCCGCACGCGCAGATCGCCGGGATGGCCGACGTGTACGACGCGGTCTCCTCGATGCGCGTCTACCAGGCCCGCCGCCCCACCCACGAGGCCTGGGAGCTGGTGATGAGCCTCGCCGGCACGGCCTTCCCGATCGAGCTGGTGCACGTGTTCAAGGACACGATCGCCCCCTACCCCGAGGGCGTCGCGGTGCAGCTGAGCGACGGCCGTCGCGGCATCGTGGCGCGCGTCAGCCGCGACCACGTGACGCGGCCGGTGGTGCGGGTGACCCACGATCCCTCGGGCGCCCCGCTGACGCCCCACGACCTCGACCTCTACGAGGCCCAGGACGTGGTCATCGCCGACACCCTGCAGGACCTGGTCGGCCCCTCCGACCCCTCCCCGCGCGCCGGCGACCGCTCACCCGACGAGACCCACGAGCAGACCCTCTCGACCGTCCTCGGCGCGACGGCCTGAGACGGTCTCAGCCCGAGTCCGGCGGATCCGGGCTCAGCGCCAGGGCCGGGAGACGATCTCCGCGCGTCCGTTGATCGGGTTCCAGCGGGTGACGTAGGCGGTGCGCAGGCCGAGGGCCGTGGTCCAGAGGATGCGGTTCGGCCCGCGGAGGGTGGTGAGGGTCCGCACCGGGCCGCCCCGGATGGCCCGCAGGCGCAGCGCGGAGATCGACCCGGCCTGCTCCACCCAGGCGATGCGCCCGTGGGCGAGCGACGGGTTGACCTGCAGGCCGGTCACCGACTCGGCGATCAGCCGGGACGGCCGTGAGCCGTTGGCCGGAGCGAGTCGGATCTGGGAGCGGCGGCCGGCCGCCACGTGCCATGCGATCTGCCCGTTGCGCAGCGCGGGCCGGCCGAGGTCGGACCCGCGACCCGCCTGGGCCACGACGCGGATGGCGCCGTTGACCACGTTGCGCAGCTCGAGGCGCTGCCCGCCTCCGGCGACGATCCGGACGTAGGCCACCAGGGGGTAGTCGATCGCGGGCTTGGTGAGCGTGCCGGGCAGGCGGGCCAGCTCCTCGCCGGTGCGCCAGCGCACCACGCGGACTCCCGCGTCGTCGGCGTAGGCCAGCAGCTCGCCCTCGAGCGCCGGCGCGCGGCCCCCGTCGTAGCGGACCGGGGCGACCGAGGGCGCACGCACCACCACGGCGGCGCCGACGGCGTCGCTGACCGAGACGGCGAGGATCCGCCCGGAGGCGGCCGGGTCGTACTCGCCCTGCGTGGTGGCGCTCTGGCCGAGCGCCGGCGAGGCCGCGATCAGGCCGGCCGCGACAAGCAGCCCGGCGACGTTGGCCGGCCGCAGCCAGCGGCGCCGCTCGACCATGCGGCCGACGGCGGTCGCGGCGTCCTCGCCGCTGGGCGTGGGCAGCACCACCATCAGAGCCCTCCCGAGGCCGAACGGAACCAGACACGCGGCGGCGACGAGCGGGTCGCCGAGCGCGAGGGCGCCGGCCGCCATGACCCAGAACGTCCAGACGACCTGATGGGTGAGCACGCCCACGCCGAGGCCGACGCCGTAGCCGAACGACCAGCCGGCGAGCGGCCACTCGCGACGCCAGTGCTCGGGCACCTGGCGGCGCAGCTGGGGAAGCGGGATGCGCACGAGGCCCGCCTCACGTGCGGCCGCCACGAGGGCGAGGGCCGCCACGACGCTGAGCGCCCACTGCCGGTCGAGCGGGGAGCCCGCGAGGCCGAGCACCGCCCCCAGCGCCGCCGCGCCCAGCACCGAGCCCGCCGTGAAGAGGGCGACTGCGATGCGGTGGCGCTGACGGCTCCCGCACCCGGCGGGAGTGAGGGTCTCGACCATGGAGAATCCTCAGGGGGACCACGCTCCCGAGACCCCGGCGATCAGGGCCGTGGTGATGATGGCGAGCTCGGTCAGCACGGGACGCCGGTGTCGTAGTACATGACGCAGAACACCCGTCGCCCCGGGCGGCAGTAGCCGACCAGCGAGGCGTCGCCGTTGATCCGGATGCGGCTCGTGGAGCAGCAGTCGGTGAGCTTGCGGATCTGGTTGTTGCAGCAGCGGTACCAGGCGCCCTCCACGACGGGCCTGATGCCCGGGTGGCGCTCCGGGACCCAGTCCTGGCAGAGGCGGGTGCGCGGCGCGGGCGGCAGCGGCGTGCCGTCGGGCGAGGTGAGCTGCACGCCCTGGGCGTCGACGGGCCGGCCGAGGGCGTCGATCAGGCGGCCGAGGTTGTCGACCGGCCGGCCGTCGGAGGGGCGCAGCGGGAAGCCGCGCGCGTCGATGCGCGGCAGCAGGAACGGGCTCGGGCACGACCCGGTGGTCCAGGTGTGGCCGCAGAAGCCGAACCAGCCCTCCTTGGTCTTGTTGGCGCCGCGCACGCCCGCGATCCTCGCCTCGGCCGGACGGGCGCCGACCAGGGCGAAGGCGCCCGCGGCGACACCCGCCAGGAAGCCGCGGCGCGTGGCGCGCGTGGCCAGGCGGCGCGAGAGGCCGCGCGCCGTGCGGTCGACGATCTCGTCAGGCCGCGACACCGATCCGCCTCTCCCCCATCTCGATGAGCTCCTCGATCTGCTCGAGCGTGTTGACCAGCCCCTTGGCCGCCACCCGGCCGTCCACGGCGTAGACGACGAACGGCGTGCCCGGCACCGACCATGCGGCGAAGACCTCGGCGTCCTGGTCCTCCTTCACCCCGTGCACCGGCAGCCCTTCCCGCTCGAGCGCCGCCAGGGCGGGCGCGAGCTCGGCGCAGAGCCGGCAGCCCGGCGATGAGAAGGCCACCAGCTCGGCGCCGGCGCGGGCCAGAACGGGCAACGGCGGGGCCTCGCGCCCGAGCTCGGGACCCTCCTCGGCCAGCTCGAGTGCGCTGCGCGGGCCGAGGCGGCCCTCCAGCACGCCGACCTGGCGGTAGAGCGCGAGCACGAGCACCACGAGCACCGCGACCACGAGCGCAAGGGCGACCAGGGCGGCCGCCATCAGCGCGTCGCCGGAGGGGGCGCCGCGGTCGGCCACCCCCGTCGCGACCACGACCCCGGCCGCCGAGAGGGCGAGGGCGCGCAGCACCAGCAGGCCCACGGGCCGTTCCCGGGAGCCGCCGAAGCAGCGGCAGGGGGCGCGGCGGCGGCCCCGCGCGCGCATCGCCCCGAGCGACAGGGCGAAGACGGCGCCGAGCGCCGCGGTGCCGATGCCGGCCGCGCGGGCCGTGGCGGGCACCAGCAGCAGCACGGCCAGGCCGAGCTCGGCCGCGACCAGGAGCGCGGCGGCCGGCGTGCGGAGCGGCCGCGGCACCCCGTGCTCTCCCACGGCGACCAGCAATCCGCGGGGGTCGCGCAGCTTGGCCGCCGCGGCGGTCGCCAGGACGGCCGCGATGATGATCCGGAGGGTCAGGTCCACCGCCGGGCGACGCTACCAGCCCACGCGGCCGATCCCCGCCCCATCGGTCAGAACAGGGTCAACTGACGCTCGGCGCTGAGGCCGGACACGCCCACTCCGAGCAGCCGCAGAGCGCCGTCGCGCTCCTCGAGCGCACGCGACACCAGCGTGCGGGCGGTGCGCCAGATCACCTCCTCGTCGTCGGTCGCCGCGCGCACGGTCTGCCCGCGGGTGACGGTCTGGAAGTCGGTGTAGCGCAGCTTCACCGTCACGGTGCGCGCCGCCCGCGCCCGGGCGCGCAGCATCCCGGCGACCCGGCCGGCCATCTCGCGGCCGACTTCCTCCAGCTCGCGCGCGTCGGCCACGTCGCGCTCGAAGGTGCGCTCGCACGAGATCGAGATCCGCTCGGCCGGGACCGGGGCGACGGGCCGGGGGTCGATGCCTCGGGCACGTCGGCGCAGGTCCTCGCCGTGGCGGCCCGGCGCCAGGGCGCGCAGGGCCTCGTCGTCGAGGGCGGCGAGCTCACCGATGGTCGTCAGCCCGGCCGCCGCCAGGCGCGCGTCGGTGCGCGGGCCCACGCCCGGGAGCGCCCGCAGCACCAGCGGCGCCAGGAAGGCCGCCTCGTCGCCCGGCGCGACGACCGTCACCCCGCCCGGCTTGTCACGGTCGGACGCCACCTTCGCCACCACCTTGCAGGTCGCGACCCCCAGCGAGCAGGACAGCCGCACCCCCTCGGCCACCGCCCGGCGCACGGCGTGCGCGGCCTCGGCGGCGCCCTCGTCGGGCAGCTCCAGGTAGCCCTCGTCCAGGCCGAGCTGCTCGACAGCCGGCGACAGCTCGCGCACCAGGTCCCAGACCCGCTGCGACCACTCGCGGTAGTGGGCGATGTCGGGTCGCACGAAGACGGCGTCGGGGCACCGGCGCAGCGCCTCGGAGGCGCTCATCGCCGACCGGATGCCGAAGCGCCGGGCGGCGTAGTTGGCCGTCGCCACCACCCCGCGGCCCTGCGGATCGCCGCCCACGATCACCGCGCGGCCGCGCAGCTCCGGGCGCCGGTGCATCTCCACGGCGGCGAAGAAGGCGTCGAGGTCGAGGTGGGCGATCACGCGGTCACAGGTCCTGCGCGAGGGTATCCCGGAGGGTCGGAGGGCGTCCGCCCGAGGGGGTAGCGTGACGGGGATGGACGCCGCGCCTCCATCGCTCGACGAGATGCTCGCCGGGATCGCCGCGGGGCGCGCCGCGGATCCCCTGGCGCCGGTCACGGTGATCTGCCCGAGCCACCTCTCGGCGCTGCAGCTGCGCCGGCGCCTGGCCGAGCTGACCCCCTTCGCGGCGGTGCGCTTCGAGACCCTGCCGCGACTCGCCGAACTGATCGGCGCGGGGCGCCTCGCGGCGGCGGGACGGCGGCCGATGGCCCGCCCGATCGGCGATCACCTGGCCGAGCGCGTCGCCGCGCAGGCACGGCCGCCCCTCGACCCGATCCGCGACCTGCCGGGGTTCGCGCGCGCCCTGCGACGCCTGTTCGCGCGGCTGCGGCGCGGGGGCCTGCGCGGCGGGGAGCCGCTGCCCGCCGGCGTCCACGACGCCCACCTGGCCGAGGTGGTGCGCCTCTACGGCCTCTGGCGCGAGGGCATCGCCGCCTTCTACGACGAGGACGACCTGCTCGACGCGGCGGCCGACGCGATCGGGGAGGATCCCGCGCGGGCCGCGGAGCTCGGCGCCCTCCACCTGGTGCCGCCCGGCCCGCGCTCGCACGCCGGTGACCGCCTGGTGGCGGCGCTCGCCGCGGCCCGGGGCGGCATCGGCGCGGTCGGCGAGCCGGCCCCGTCGGCCGACGTGCGCCTGGTGCTCGCCCCCGACCTCGCCGCCGAGGCGCGCGAGGCGGCGCGCGAGGTGCTCGTCGCCCTGGAGGAGGGCACAGCGATCCACGAGATCGCGGTGCTGCACGGCGCCGACCGGGCCTACGCCGAGCCGCTGCGCGAGGCCCTCCACGCCGCTGCGCTGCCCGTGGCCGCGATGCCGGGCACCCCGCTCGTCCAGACGCCGGCCGGTCGCGGGGTGCTGGCGCTGCTCGAGGTGGCGCACACCGATCTCTCGCGCACGTCGCTGATCGACGCGCTCGGCATCGCGCCGGTGCGGCGGGAGCTGCCGGGCGCGGGTGACACGCGCGTGGCCCTGCGCATCGGGCTGTGGGACCGGCTCTCGCGGGCCGCGGGCGTCACGCACGGCATCGCCCGCTGGCGGGAGGGCATCGGCGCGCTCTGCGACGACCGCACCGAGCAGATCGCCGCGGCCGCGCGGGAGGGCAGCGACCGCTCGTGGCTGCACGACGAGATCGCCGAGGCGATCGACCTGCTCGGCGTGGTCGAGACCCTCTGGCGGCGCCTCCAGGAGCTGCGGCCCGACCAGCCGGCCGCCGTCTTCATCGCCCGCTTCCACGCCATCGTCGCCGACTACCTCGACCCGAAGGCGACGGGGACGGCCGAGGTGCTCGCCGAGGTCGAGCGACTCGGCACGGTGGACGCCGTCGGGGGGACCTTCTCCCTGGCCGTCTTCCAGCGTGCCCTGCGGGTGAACCTCGAGGCGGCGTCGATCCGCGAGGGGCGCTTCGGGGAGGGCGTGCTCGTCGCCGACCACCGGACGGCCGCGGGGCTGCGGTACGCGCGGGTCGTGCTCTGCGGTGCCGTCGAGGGCCTCCTTCCGGCGGGGCCCGGGATCGACGCCCTGGTGGCCGACTCCGCCTGGGAGGCCCTGCGCGCGCACCACCCCTTCATCGAGGACGCCGCCGCCCGGGTCGAGCGCGCGGGCGCGGCGGCCGCGCGGGCCCTCGGCGCCGGCGCGGGCGTGGTGATGACCTGCCCGCTCTACGAGGGCGCAGGGGCCCGCGAGCACTACCCCTCGCCGCTCGCCCTGAGCGTCGCACGGCGGCACGAGCCCGCCATCGAGACGGCGACGGCGCTCCGCGCCCACCCCGCGACCGAGTGGCTGCGCCGGGCCGAGTCGCCCCTGGCGGCACAGCTGGCCGGGCCGCCGATCGACGCCTGGGAGACCGCGCTGCGCCACGCCGTGGCGCGCGTCCGCGACGGCGCGCCGGCCCCGGCCGACGACCCGCTCGCGCGGCCCCTGCGGATGATGGACGCCCGGGCCGGGGAGGGGCTGTCGGAATGGGACGGCAACCTCGCCGCGCTCGCGGGCGAGCCGTGGATGCGCGTGCCCGAGTCGGTGTCGCCGACGCGCCTCGAGCACTACGGCGCCTGCGGCTACCGCTTCTTCCTCTCCTCGCTGCTCGGGCTGCGCGTTCCCGACCAGCCGCGCGACGCCGAGACGATCGACCCGCTGGTGCGCGGCAACCTGGTGCACGGCGCGCTCGAGGACTTCTTCCGCGAGCGGCAGGCCGACGGGCGCCCCGCCCCCCGTGAGCGGTGGACGCCCGACGACGCGCGACGCCTCGGGGCGCTGCTCGAGGCCCGGCTGGCCGACGCGCGCCGGCGCGGCCTGGCCGGCCTGCCCGTGTTCTCCCGCCAGCAGGAGCGCGCGCTGCACGCCGATCTGATCCGCTTCCTCGACGAGGACGCGCGCTTCCGGGCGCAGACAGGCGCGGTGCCCCACGACTTCGAGATGCGGATCGACGTGCAGGGACCCGGCGGTCAGCGCTTCCACGGGTACGTCGACCGCGTCGACCGCGACCACGTGGGCCGTGTGTGGGTGGTCGACTACAAGACCGGCCGCCTGCCCGAGAAGGAGGCCGTCCTCGGCGGAGGGACGCTCCTTCAGCTGCCGGTCTACCTGCTGTCGGCCGAGGGCGCCTCGCAGGCGACGGCGCTCTACTGGTACATCTCCGCCCGCGGCGGGTTCACGCAGGTCCCCTACACGGCGACCGCGGTCGACAGCGCCGCCTTCGCGCGCATCGTGGCCGCCATCTCCGAGGGCGTGGCCCGGGGGTCGTTCCCCGCCGTGCCGGGCGACTTCAACGAGTACTACTCGGAGTTCGAGAACTGCCGCCTCTGCGACTTCACCCGCATCTGCTCGCGGGCCCGCGGCGTCGACTTCGCGCGCAAGGCCGGCGACGCGGGGGTCGCCCCCTGGGCCGGGGTGGCCGCGGCCGCCGAGGAGGGGTCGTGAGCCACGACGACGACGCGCGGGTCGCGATCCGCGAGCGCCTGCGCGACACGATGCTGGTGGAGGCGGGCGCGGGCACCGGCAAGACGAGCGCCCTGGTGGACCGCGTGGTGGCGCTCGTCGCCTCCGGCGTGCGGATCGAGCGGATCGCGGCGATCACCTTCACCGAGCGGGCGGCGGCGGAGCTGCGCGACCGCGTCCGGACCGGCCTCGAGGAGGCCCAGGCCGGCGCCTCCGATCTGATCGTCAGCGGCCTCTGCCAGAAGGCGCTCGAGGGACTCGACCGGGCCCAGCTCTCGACGATCCACGCCTTCGCGCAGTCGCTGCTGCGCGCGTACGCCGCCGAGGCCGGGGTCGATCCCGAGCTGACGGTGCTCGACGACCTCGCGGCGGGCCTGCGGTTCGAGGAGCGCTGGCGCGCCGCCCTCGAGGGCATGGACCCCGACGGCCCCTCGGGGAAGGCGGTCGATCGCGCCCTCGGCCTCGGCCTGCGGATCGACGGGCTCCGCGGGCTCGCCCGGCGCCTGCAGGAGCGGGCCGACATCGCCGCCGGGGTGATCGCCTCCCCGCCGGCCTGCCCGCCCCCCGAGTGGGACGCCCTGCCGGGGCTGCGGGCGGCGGTCGCGGCGGTGCCGCTCGACCGGGTCGCCGAGGGCGACCCCTGCG
>JAEMRL010000427.1:1440-2388 GCA_016463385.1 Thermoleophilia bacterium | reverse complement strand
TCGACGGCGCCGAGCAGGCGGCGATGAAGATCATCGAGGACGACGAGGACGACCCCTACGGCTGGCGGGCCCTCGCATTCATCCTCACCGACCGCGGCGAGGCCCTGCGCGCCGGCGACGCGTGGGAGCGCTCGGCCTCGCTCGGGCTCGACGTCCCGGGCGTCCTGGCCGGCCTCCAGGTGCTGCGCAAGGACTGCCTGGCCCGCAATGACCAGCTCGGCGCGGCCAACATCGAGGACCGGATCGCCCGCATCAGGAGGGGCTGAGCCCCTCCCAGCGCCAGGCGGGTCCGCGGTGGAGCCGCGCTCCGTTCTCGCGCAGCCAGGCACGGGCGCCGGCGTGGGCCGGGAAGGCATCGGCGACCAGCGCCCAGAACGCCGGGGAGTGGTCGGGCCGGCGCAGATGACAGGCCTCGTGCGCCACCACGTAGTCGAGGACCGTCTCGGGGGCCAGCAGCAGCCTCCACGAGAACGAGAGCGTGCCCGTGGACGAGCAGCTGCCCCAGCGCGAGCGGGGGTCGCGGATGGCGATCCGCCCGGCCTGCCCGCCGAGCGCGGCGGCCGCCGCCTGCGCCCGCGGGGCGATCACCCGGGCCGCCTCGCGCCGGTACCAGCCCTCGACGAGCCGGCCGGGGTCGTCGCCGGCGGGCGCCGTCACCGTCAGACGCGACCCCTCGCGCCCCGCGGCGGCACGCCGGCCCCGCGCCGGCGCCACCTCCAGCAGGAGGACGTCGTCGAGGTACGCCAGGCGGTCGCCGTCGCGCAGAGGAGGCGGAGCGGGGGCGAGCCGCCGGCGCTGCTCGGCCACCCAGGATTCGGAGGCGCGCAGGAAGGAGTCGATCTGGCGGGCCGAGGCGCGCGGCGGGACCGTGAGGCGGACCCCCGACGGGCCGACGCGCAGCGTCATGCGCCGCGCCCCGCCGTGGCGGACGACCTGACAGGGATATGG
>JAEMRL010000427.1:0-1430 GCA_016463385.1 Thermoleophilia bacterium | reverse complement strand
GCTCGCGATGCTCCACCCGGCGCCGACGCTAGCATCGGGCCGATGCGCCGCCCGGGGATCGACCTGACGCTCGTCGCCGTCGCGGCGGGCGGGGCCGTCGGGGCGTGGGCCCGCCTCGGGCTGGCCGAGATGGCCCCCACCGAGCCCGGGCGCTGGCCGTGGGGGACCTTCGCGGCCAACCTGATCGGCTGCCTGCTACTCGGCTACGCCGGCACCCGCCTGCTGGAGCGGCTGCCCCCGAGCACCTACCGCCGGCCGTTCATCGGCACGGGCGTCTGCGGCGGGCTGACCACCTTCTCGACGCTCCAGCTCGAGGTGGTCGAGCTCGGGCGTGACGGCCACGTGCTGCTGGCGGTGCTCTATCTGGTGGTCTCGGTGGCCCTCGGCCTCGTCGCCATCCGCCTCGCAGCCGGTCTCGTGCGCCGCGCCCGCCTGGTGCCGGCGTGAGCGGGCTGCTCGTCTGGCTGGGCGCCGGCGTGCTCGGCGCCGCCGGCTCGGTGGCCCGGTTCACCCTCGACGGCGCGGTGGCCCGCCGCGCGGAGGGGGGCGACCTGCCGTGGGGCACGCTCGCGGTCAACATCCTCGGCTCGCTCGCCCTCGGACTGGTGGTGGGCGCGGGACTGGACGGCGACCCCCGCTTCCTGCTGGCCGGGGGTCTGATCGGCTCCTTCACCACCTTCTCCACCTGGATGCTCGAGACCCACCGCCTCGCCGAGGAGGGCGATGGCCGGGCCGCGGCGCTCAACCTGGCCCTGAGCGCGGCCCTCGGCCTCGCCGCCCTCGGCGCCGGCTGGTGGATCGGATCGCTCCTGTGAGCGCCGAGGGACTGAAGATGGTGGTCCACACCGGCGAGGCGTCTCGCGTCGGCGGCCGCCTGACGAGCGACGCCCTGATGGACCTCATCGGCGGTGCGGGCGTCAGGGCGTCGGTGCTGCTCCGCGGCGCCGAGGGCTTCGGCGCGCGGCACCGCCTGCGCACGGATCGGCTCCTCAGCCTCTCGGAGGACCTCCCGCTGGTGGTGGTCGCCGTCGACATCGCCACCCGCGTCGTCCCCCTGGCGGCCGAGGTGCAGGCGCTGCTGCCGCGTGGGCTCGTGACCCTGGAGCGGGTCGCGCTCCCCGGGGTCCAATTGGACGACGACACGGCGTCCGATTGGACCGACCACGAGGCGAAGCTGACCGTCTACTGCGGCCGGGGGGAGGAGCACGGCGGTCGCGCCGTGCCGGAGGCGGTCGCCGAGGCGCTGCGCCACGCGGGCCTGGCCGGCGCGATCGTCCTGGTCGGCGTCGACGGCGTCATCCTCGGCGAGCGGCGCCGCGCGCGGGTGCTCTCGCGCAACCGGGGCGTGCCGGCGATGGTGATCGCGGTCGGGGCGCCGGAGCGGGTCGCCCGGGCGCTGCCGGCCGTGCGCGCGATCGCGGGCCGGCACG
>JAEMRL010000426.1 GCA_016463385.1 Thermoleophilia bacterium | reverse complement strand
TCGTCGATCCTCGGCCTGGCGCACGTGCGGCGCGCGACCCGTCCGGAGCCCCTCGTCCGGCTGCTCGCCGAACCGCGCCGGGTCGCCGCCGTCTGGGTCGGGGCCGTCGCGATCTCGGGCGTGTACCTCGGCCCGCTGCCATGGTGGAGCGCGGTGCCGGTCGTCGGATCCAGCGCGCGCGTCGAGCAGTTCCGGGTCACCGACCACTCCCGGGCGATGGCGCGCGCCGTCGCGCTGGTGCCCGACGACGTACCCGTGTCGGCCGGCAACCTGCTCGCCGCCCACCTCTCGGAGCGCGAGCGCATCTACACCTTCCCGGTGATCCGCGACGCGCGCTGGGTGCTGGTCGACCGCGACCGGCCCTACCTCGCCGACCGGCTGCTGCCGTCCGCCCACGCCGTCCGCCTGGCCCAGTTCCGTGCCCGCCCCGACATGCGCCTCGTGTTCGACGAGGACGGCGTGATGGTGTTCCGGCGCACACCCGTCCGGGGCGGCGCGTGACCCCGCGCGTCCCCGGCGCCGTCCTGCTGGTGGCGGGCGCCGCGACCGCCGTGGTGCCGGGATTCACGTGGTTCACCGGGCCTCCCCCCGCCACCCCCACGCACGCCAGCGGCTTCGCCGGCGCCGGGCAGCTCTGGCTGCTCCCGCTGCTGGGCGTCCTGATCGCCCTCGCCGGGGCCGGGTTCATCTCCGCCCGCCCCGGGGCCGGCCGCGCGGTGGCGCGCTGGGCGGGCCCCCTCTCCCTCGCGGCCGGCCTGATCGCCGCCGCGCTCGCGGTCTGGGCCGCGTCCGATCCGGTGGTCACCCTGCGGGTCACCACCGACGGTCTCACCGAGACCGTGCCGGTCGCCGTCACGCTCGAGCCCGCCGCCTTCGCGGCGCCCGTGATCGCCGGCCTCGCGGCGGTGATCGGGGCGGTGGCGACGCGGGTGGGCTGGCGGCGGTGACCGTGGCGCCGATCGCGCTGCGCCGCGCCGTGGCCCGCTGGCCCGCGCCCCTCGTCGCATGGGCGGCCTCCCGTGCGCTCATCCTCGTGGCGGCGGTCGCCGCGAGCGCGGCCTTCGGCGTCCCGACGCGGGGGGTCGACGCGGCCGTGCCCGACCTGCTGCGCCAGATCGGCGGCTGGGACACGACCTGGTACCTCGACGTGGCCCGCAACGGGTACGCCGAGGACCTCGGCCAGGTGGGCGAGGTCTTCACCAACCTCGCCTTCTTCCCGCTCCTGCCGGGGATCATGGCGGCCTTCTCCGCCGTCGGGGTCAACCCGTTCATCGGGGCCCTGGTCGTCTCGAACCTGGCCTTCCTCGGCGCTCTCTGGGCCCTCCACGCCCTCACCGCCGGGCGCTGGGGCGAGGAGACGGCGACGCGGGCCACCTGGGTCCTCGCCCTGGCCCCGCCCGCGCTCTACTGCTCGATGGCCTACACCGAGGGCCTCGCGGTGGCCTGCGCGGTCGCGGCGGCGCTCTGCGCCGTGCGCGGGCGCTGGGTGCTGGCGGGGCTGATCGCCGCCGCCGCCGCGCTCACGCGGCCCACCGGCGTGCTGGTCGCGCTGCTGGTCGGGCTCCTCGCGCTGTACGGGCCCGCGCCGGGGCGGATCCCCCGGGCCCTCGTCGCCGTGGTGCCGAGCATCGTGGCCGTCGGCGCCTTCCTCACCTGGATGGCGATCGCCCGGGGCGACCCCCTCCTGCCGCTGGAGGCCCAGCGCGCGTGGGGCCGCGGCCAGCTCGGCGTCGGGCTGTTCACGGCGGCGCCCACCGAGGTCGCCGCCGGCTGGGAGCTGGTCCGGGAGGGTGACCTCACCGCCGCCTGGCACGCCACCGCCCGCGACCTCGGCTTCCTGGTCGCCTACCTCTGGCTGCTGGCGCGCCTCTGGAGGGCCGAGGGCGGCCTGCGGTCCCCCTGGGTCGCCTACTCGCTGGCGGTGATCGCGATCCCCCTGTCCAGCGGCACCATCACCTCGATGGCCCGTTTCGGCCTGATGGCCTTCCCGCTGGTCTGGCCGCTCGGCGACTGGCTCGCCGAGGACCGCCGCCGGGTGCGGCCGGCCGCCGCCGCCGCGGTGGTGCTGACCCTGCTGATGATCGCCCAGCTCACGATGCGGGCGCCGTAGGGAACCCCAGCACGGCGAGGACGGGGTCGTGGTCGGAGAGGCGCACCCGCCGCGTCCGTCCGCGCCAGGCGACCCCGACGTCGCGCTCCTCCGGGTCGAGGCGCCGGGCGGGCGCGATCGCCTCCATGCCGCGGTGGATGATCCGGTCGATGCCGATCCCGCCGCCGGGCGCGGCGCCGTCCCAGCCTCCGGCCGCCAGGCCCGCGAGCGCCGGGTGCGACGGGGGTGCGTTGAGATCGCCGGCGAGCACCGCCGCCCCGCCGCCCGCCGCCTCCTGCAC
>JAEMRL010000425.1 GCA_016463385.1 Thermoleophilia bacterium | reverse complement strand
GCGGAGCACTACCGCCGCTGGATCGACGGGCTGGCCTCCGGCATCGATGGGGCGCCGGCCATCGTCGTGCTCGAGCCCGACGGCCTCGCGGGCCTCGGCTGCCTGTCGGCGGCCCAGCGGCGCGAGCGGATGGATCTGCTCGCCTACGCCGTCGACCGCCTCTCGCACCTCCCGGCGACCGCGGTCTACATCGACGCCGGCAACCCGGGCTGGATCCCGGCCGGCACGATGGCCCGGCGGCTTCGCGCCGTGGGCGTGTCGGGCGCCCGCGGGTTCGCGGTCAACGTCTCGGGCTTCGAGACCACGGCGCGGGCGCTCGCCTTCGGCCGTGCGATCTCCCGCCGCACCTCGGGGGCGCACTTCGTCGTGGACACCAGCCGCAACGGTCTCGGTCCGCTGTCGCGCCCGGAGTGGTGCAACCCGCCGGGACGGGCCCTCGGCGAGCGGCCGACCACGGCGACCGGCGAACCGCGCGCCGACGCGTTCCTCTGGATCAAGCGCCCCGGCGAGTCGGACGGCGCCTGCAACGGCGGGCCGCCCGCCGGCACCTGGTGGCCGGAGTACGCCCTCGGCCTCGCCCAGAGGGCCGCGGCACCCTGACTCCCCGGGCCGGGGGAGGGATCCCCGGTTGACCCATCGCGAAGATCGGCGGCCGGACGGCCGATAACCGAATCGGACCCTGCGCGAGCGCGCCACGAACGACCAGGACGGCACGGATGCCCCCACACACCGCCGAGGACGCCCCGGCGACCGTCGCGATCGCGCGGCGGCCACGGTCGTCGGCATCGCGGATCGCCCAGCTCCTGGCGATCGCGTCGTTGCTGGCCGCGGGCGGCTACCTCGTGTGGCGGTGGGGCTTCACCCTCGAGGGCTCGGCGCTCTGGCTGGGCCTGCCGCTCGCCCTCGCCGAGACGTACGGCCTCGTGATGCTCGCGCTGCTCACCTTCTCGTGCTGGCGCCTCGCCGAGCGCCCGGCGCGCGAGCCGCTCGCGGGCCGCAGCGTGGCCATCCTGATCGCCACCTTCGACGAGGACGAGGACGTCCTGCGCCCGACCGTCGTGGGCGCCCTGGCCGTGCGCAACGACGTCGCCCCCGAGGTCTGGGTGCTCGACGACGGCGACCGCCCCTGGGTGGAGGAGATGTGCGCCTCGGTCGGGGCCCGCTACGTGTGCCGGCCGGCGCCGCGCCAGCACGCCAAGGCCGGGAACATCAACCACGTCCTCCGGCGCGTGGACGCGGAGTTCATCGTCACCCTCGACGCCGACCACGTCCCCCGCCCGGAGCTCATCGAGCGGATGATCGGCCACATGGCCGACCCGCGCGTCGCGATCGTCCAGGGCCCGCAGGCCTTCTACAACCGGGGCTTCGGCCACCCGCGGGCGGTCGATGACCCCCTGCGCAACGAGCAGAGCATCTTCTTCGACGTCATCTGCCGCGGGAAGGACCGCCACGGGGCGGCCTTCTGGTGCGGCTGCCCGTCGCTGCTGCGGCGCGCCGCCCTCCTCGAGGTCGGGGGCGTCGCCACCGAGACCGTCGTGGAGGACGCCCACACGAGCCTGAAGCTGAACGCGCTCGGCTGGAAGGTCGCCTATCACCACGAGGTGATGGCCCTCGGCCTCGCCCCCGAGGAGATCGGCGCCTTCGTCGTCCAGCGCGGCCGCTGGGCGCGCGGCTCGCTCCAGATGCTGCGCCTCGAGCGGCCCCTCCTCCGGCGCGGCCTGACCTGGCCGCAGCGGCTCGAGTACACCGCGAGCTGCCTGCACTTCCTCGAGGGCCCGCAGCGGCTGATCGGCTTCCTGGTGCCGCCGCTGGTGCTCCTCACCGGCGCCGTGCCGATCTCGTCCGATCCCCTCCTGTATCTCGCGATCTTCCTCCCGTCCTTCGTGCTGGTGCCCCTCGCCTCGAAGGCCCTGACGCGCGGCCACTACCGCGTGCTCGAGGGCGAGCGCTTCTCCATCGTCCGGATGGAGGCCTATCTGCGCGCCCTCGCCGCGCTGCCCCGCGGACGCGGGGCCGGCTTCGCGGTGACGCCCAAGGGCGCGCGCAGCGGCGGCTCCCCGGTCGCGCGCGCCCTGCGCCTGCCGATCGCCATGGCCGTGCTGAGCGCCGTGGCGATCGCCTACCAGACCACCGCCCAGCTGCTCGACCTGCCCGGGCGCCTGCCGCCCGGGGCGGCAGGCGTCACCAACGCGTGGGCCTTCGTCAACATCGGCCTGGTCGTCTCGGTCGTCGTCTGGGCGCGGAGCGTCCAGCACCGGCGGCGCAGCCACCGCTTCCCGGCCGAGATCCACGCGGCCTACTCGGCCGACGCGGGAACCGTCCCGTCGCTGGTGGGGCGGACCACCGACCTCTCGCGGCACGGCGCGCGCATCGCCGTCAACGACCCGCGCGAGCCC
>JAEMRL010000069.1 GCA_016463385.1 Thermoleophilia bacterium | reverse complement strand
GCCGAAGCCCAGCAGCGCGATCGCCGTGCCACGGGCGTCGATGGCAAGCGCCTGGTGCGCCTCGAGGCCGGACGTGGGCACCAGGTCCTGGGGCGCCGACCACGCCGCCGCAGCGACGGCGGGGGCGATCGCCCATGCCGCCGCCCCGAACAGGGTCCCCGCTCCACGCCAGATCGCCCTAGGACGTTCCATTGCGTTTCCCAACCCCGTCGCCACCGTGTCGGCGCCGATCCTCTTCCACGCGCCACCGCCATGGCAACAGACGCCCATGCCCGGGCGATGGCCACGGTGTCCCAGGCCGGACAGCGGACCGGGAGACGGCATGCCCCCAACGGGATTCGAACCCGTGCTGCCGCCTTGAAAGGGCGGAGTCCTAGGCCGCTAGACGATGGGGGCCAGGCGGAAGGGAAGTAGACCAGAAAGAAGGGCCCGGGATGGCTTTGAGAAAGCCGTCCCGGGCCCCGGTGGCAGAAGAGGTTTGGCTCAGGGGCGTGGTTCGGTCCCCGTCGCTGCAGCTGCGCGTCTGGGGCACGCCCCTAGCTACTGCCACCTCTACAGTCACTATGCAATAGGACCACCTCCCTTCCGTAGTGCGACCGACTTTAGACGGCTCGGCGGACGACGGCCAGAGGTGCGGTGGAGGGAGTTTCAGCGCACCCTCCCGCCCGGGGTTCGCGGGCGCCGCGGGGGCCCGCGCTGCCAGGATGTCCGGGTCCCGTGCCCCGGCCCGACCGGGGTGCACGCCCCGGAGGAGGAGCCCGCATGCCGAAGGCCGTCTGGAACGGTGCCGTGATCGCCGAGAGCGACGACACGGTGATGGTGGAGGGCAACCACTACTTCCCCATCGCGTCGGTCGATTCCACGCTGATCGCCGACAGCCCCACCACCAGCATCTGCCCCTGGAAGGGCACCGCGAGCTACTACGACGTGGTCGTGGACGGGCAGACCAACGCCGGGGCGGCCTGGTACTACCCCGAGCCCAAGCCCGAGGCGGCGCAGATCAAGGACCGGGTCGCCTTCTGGAAGGGCGTGAGCGTCGAGTCGTAGGGGCGCGGCCGTGTCCGGTGCGGACCTGATCGTGATCGGCGCCGGCATGGCCGGCATCAACGCCGCCGCGCGGGCGGTGGAGGCCGAGGCGAGCGTGGTGGTGATCGAGCGGGACCGCGTGGGCGGCACCTGCCCGCTGCGCGGGTGCATCCCGTCGAAGGCGCTGATCCGGAGCGCCGAGGTGGCCCACGAGGCCCGGACCGCGGCCGCGTACGGGGTCTCGGCGGGGCCGGTGAGCGTCGACATGGGCGCGGTGGCCGACCGCGTGCAGGGGATCATCGACAAGGGCGGCGCGGGCGCGAGGGCCTATCTCGAGTCGCTGCCGGGCCTGCGCCTGGTGATGGGCGAGGCCCGCTTCGAGGAACCGGGCGTCCTGTCGGTCGGCGGGGAGCGCATCGCCGCTCCGCGCGTGCTGGTGGCCACGGGCGCCGCGCCGGTGACCCCTCCGATCCCGGGGCTCGCGGAGACGCCCCACCTCACCAGCACCGACGCCCTCACGCTGCGGGAGCTGCCCGGCCGTCTGCTGGTGATCGGCGCCGGGCCGATCGGGCTGGAGCTCGGCCAGGCCCTCTCGCGCCTCGGCGCGGCGGTGACGCTGATCGACCAGGCGCCGCGCCTGCTGATGCAGGCCGATCCGGCGATGGGCGAGGCGCTGGCGGAGCTGCTCGCCGCCGAGGGGATCGAGCTGGTGCTCGACGCGCGCATCGAGCGCGTGGAGAGCCGCCCGGACGGCGGCCCGCGCATCACGGTCACCCGCGACGGGGCGACGCGGGAGCTCGACGGCGACGCGATCCTGCTCGGGGCCGGCCGCGGCCCCGACCTGGAGGCTCTCCACCCCGCCGGCGCGGGCATCGAGACGAACGGGAAGGGGGTGCCGGTGGATGCGCGGCTCGAGACCTCCCAGCCCGGCCACTTCGCGGCCGGCGACGTGCTCGGCCCGCCCTACGGCCCCTTCACCCACACGGCCCGCCAGCTCGGGCGCGACGCGGCCTCCAACGCCCTCGGCGCCGACCCGCACGACGCGAACCCCGACGTCGGGCCCTGGGCGGTGTTCACCGATCCGGAGTTCACGATGGTCGGCATGACCGAGCAGGCGGCGCGGGAGGCCGGCCACGACGTCGGGGTCGGCACGTCGGAGTTCTCGGGCGGCAAGGCGCGGGCCTGGGGGCAGGAGCGCGGGCTCGTCACGGCGGTGGTCGACCGCACGGCCGGGAGCATCCTCGGCGCGCAGATCCTCGGCTACCACGCGGCCGACCTGATCCACCCGGTCGTCGTGGCGATGCGCGCCGGCGACCCCGACGCCCTGCTCGGCGCCTACCACGTGCACCCCACGCTCGGCGAGACGGTGCAGGGCGCCGTGCGCTCGGCCTTCTCCGGCTAGGCGGCCCTGGCCCGGTCCCGGTGGCGCTTGCGGGCGATGTTCGCCACGTAGCGGCGCCGCAGGGGGCCGGGCAGCCAGCGCCCGATCGTCTTCATCGCGAGCGACATCCGGCGCGGGAAGGCGATCTCGGGGTCGCCGGCCTCCAGGCCGTCGACGATGATCCGCGCGGCCTCGGGCGCCTCGATCACGAAGGGCATCTCGAAGTCGTTCTGCTCGGTGAGGTCGGTCTTCACGAAGCCCGGTGCGACCACCGTCACCCCGACGCCCGAGCGCTCCCCGGCGAGGTCGGCCCGCAGGCTGTCGCACATGCTGATCAGGAACGCCTTGCTGGCGCCGTACGCGCTCGCCATGGGCAGCGCGGCGAAGCCGGTGACGCTGGCCACCACCGCGATCCGCCCGGAGCGGCGCGCGCGCATGCCGGGCAGCACGGCCTCGATGCAGTTGACCGTCCCCATGATGTTGACCTCGACATGGGGGCGGAACAGGTCGGCCGAGAACTGCTCGGGGAGGATCGGCGTGTAGGTGCCGGCGTTCAGCAGCGCGACATCGATCGGCCCGTGGGAGGCCGTGATGCCCTCCACCACCCGCGCGATGCCGTCGTGGTCGGTGATGTCGCCGGCGGCGACGCTGATGCCCTCGGCCCGCCCCGCCAGCTCCTCGAGGGCCTCGGCCCGCCGGGCGGTGACCACCACCCGCGCGCCGCGCCGGGCGAGCTCGAGCGCCACCTCGGCGCCGATCCCCGACGAGGCCCCGGTGATCCACACGAGCTTTCCGTTCAGCGACATCCGGTCGTCTCCCAGGTCGTCAGAAGGTCATGCGGGCGCTCGGCTCGCGCGGCAGGCGGTCGTTGAAGGGCCGCGTCAGCACCAGCTGGTAGTCGTGCAGGGCGCGCGTGCGGAAGGCGGCCTCGCAGAAGGCGAGGTAGAAGTCCCACGTGCGGATGAAGCGCTCGTCGTAGCCGAGCGCCAGCACCTCGGCGCGGTTGGCGAGGAAGCGCTCGCGCCACTGCCGCAGCGTCTCGGCGTAGTGGTAGCCGATGTTCTCGACGCCGTGCACGATCAGCCCCGAGGAGCGCGTCATCGCCTTGGTGACGGCCTCCATCGAGGGGATCAGCGCGCCCGGGAAGACGTACTCGCGGATCCAGTCGTGCCCGCGGCGGTAGCGCTCGTAGGTCTGGTCGGGCACGGCGATGGTCTGGATGCAGGCGACCCCGCCCGGCGCGAGCAGGCGGTCGACCGCCCGGAAGAAGACCGGAAGCTCGCGGTGGCCGATCGCCTCCAGCATCTCGATCGAGGCGACGTGGGTGAAGCGGCCCTCCGTCAGCCGGTAGTCCTGCAGCCGGATCTCGATGCGGTCGGAGAGGCCCGCCTCGGAGATGCGCTCGCGTGCGAGCGCCGCCTGCTCCTCCGAGAGAGTCAGGCCGGTCACACGGGCACCCCACTCGCGGGCCGCGTGCAACGCGAAGCCGCCCCAGCCGCAGCCGATCTCCAGCACGTGCGAGTCGGGGCCGAGGCCGAGCTTGTCGCAGATGCGCCGGTACTTGGCCTCCTGCGCCTCCTGCAGCGACATGCCCGGGTGCTCGAAGAACGCGCACGAGTAGGTCCACGACGGGTCGAGGAACAGCGCGTAGAGGTCGTTGCCGAGGTCGTAGTGGTACTGGATGTCGCGCTTGGCGCCGGGCAGGTCGGAGCGCGGCGGCAGATGGGGACGGCGGCGCTGGAGCTCCATCCACGCCGACCACGGCGGCCGGTGCCGGGCCCACTCGCCCGAGAGCGCGAGCGTCTCCAGGAGCCCGACCAGGTCGTCGGTGCGCCAGTCGCCCGCCACGTAGGACTCGCCGATCGCGAGCCGCCCCCGCGTGGCCAGGCGACGCCAGAGGTTCTTGGAGTTGACCGTGACGGTGATGTCGGGACCGGTGGACGGGTCGCCGCCGTGGCGCACCGTGCCGTCGGGGAGCTCCAGCCGGATGCGCCCCCGCACCGGGTTGCCGAGCCCCCAGAGGGCGGCGCGGCGCGCGAGCGGCGTGAAGGGCGAGCGCCGGGCGGGCGGCAGCGGGCGCAGCGAGGTGCGCCCGGCGGCGGCGACGCCGTCGTCGCGCGCGGGCGGCTCGAGCGTCGCGACGCCCCCGGAGGGCTCGGGGGCCGGGCGCGAGCCCTGTCCCGTGGAGAACCGCGGCTTCCGATGGAAGGGCACCTTCTTCATTGCGAGCTTCACCGCCTGCCAGTGGATGAGTCCGGTCACCTGCTGCGACATCAGGGGGTAGCGCGTGAGGGCCCGCGCCAGCGCCGCGTTGGTGAGCGGCCGGCGCACGCCCGACAGCTCGGCCCAGAACGGCCGCTGGTCGCCCTCGATGATCCCCACCCCCGCGTGGACCTTCTCCCCCGGTTCCGTGAAGGAGAAACGGTAGGTCTGGTCCATGCCGAAGAAGGGGGACACGTGCATGCGCTTGGGGTGCTCGTAGACGCGCCGCGCCCCGTCCTTCACCTGGTTGTCGGCGGTGAGCAGGTACGGGTGGCGCTCACCGAAGGTGTTGGACACCTCGGCCACGATCGCGGCGAGCTCGCCGTCGGCGCGGTAGCAGTAGAAGTAGGAGACCGGGTTGAAGACGTAGCCGAGCAGGCGCAGGTTGGTCAGCAGCGTCACGCGCGCCCCGGGGCCGAGGTCGATGCCGCGCCCGGCGAGGAACGCGAGCACGTTCTCCTTCACGGGTCGCGCGGGGTCGCCCAGGTGGTCGCCGTCGCGGAACGTCACGACGTTGCGGCGGTTGTAGCCGAAGAGCGCGATGCGGCGGTCGAGCTCGGGCAGCTCGTCGAGGTCGAGGCCGTAGAAGCAGACCGGGTAGCGGAAGATGTTGCGCGTCGGCACCGTGCGCGCGTGCATCAGGGTGCCCTCGTAGAGCGACGACCTCACCAGGGCGCTCCGAGGGCCGCGGCCGCGCGCAGCCCGGAGGCGAGCCCGTCCTCGTGGAAGCCGACCCCGTGGTAGGCCCCGCAGAACCAGGTGCGGCGGCGGCCGTTCAGCGTCGGCAGGCGCTCCTGCGCCGCCAGCGACGCGAAGGTGTAGAGCGGGTGGGCGTACTCGATCCGCCGGATCACCCGGTCCGGGTCGATGCGGTCGTCGCGGTTCAGGGTGACGCAGTAGTGCTCGGGGCCGTCGATCGCCTGGAGCTTGTTGAGGTAGTAGGTGACCGTCGGCAGGGGCGACGGCGCCGCCGGGTCGTCGATCAGGTAGTTCCACGAGCCGCGCGCGGCGGGCCGGCGCGGCAGCAGGCTGACGTCGGTGTGGAGCACGGTGCTGTTGAGCGTGGTGCGGAAGGCGCCGAGCACCTCGCGCTCGCGCGCGTCGGCGTCGGCGAGCATGGCGAGGGCCTGCGGGGCGTGGGAGGCCACCACCACCGCGTCGAAGCGGTGGACCGCGTCGTCGGCCGTGCGCACGCCGACGCCGTCGGCGTCGCGGGTGACCGCGCGGACCTCGGTGCCCAGCCGCAGGCGGGCGCCGAGCGGCGCCGTGATGGCGTTCACGTAACTGCGGCTGCCCCCGGTGACGGTGCGCCACTGGTGCCGGCGGAAGCCGAGCAGCCCGTGGTTCTGGAAGAAGCGCACGGCGTAGGACACGGGGAAGGCGAGCGTCTCGGCCGGCGCCGTCGACCACAGGGCGGACGCGAAGGGCACCAGGTAGAGGTCGCGGAAGCGCCGTGAGTACCCCTCCTGGGTCACGTAGTCGCCGAGCGTGCTCGTGGCGTGCCGCTCCTCGAGAGCCGTCTGTCCCGTACGCAGGAAGCGGATCACCTCGCGGAAGAGGCCGAGCACGGCGGGGTTCATCAGCGCCCGCGGCTGCGACCAGAGGCGCACGGCCGAGTACTCGACGCCCTCCGAGGGGGCGCTGACCGCGAAGGACATGTCCGAGTCCTGCACGGCCACGCCGAGCTCGCGGAACAGGCGGCTGAGCAGGGGGTAGTTGTGCTCGTTGTGCACCAGGAAGCCCGTGTCGAGGTGCAGCTCGCCGCCGCCCGGGCGCGGGACGGTGACGGTGTTGGCGTGCCCCCCCGGCCGGGTGTCGCGCTCGAACACCTCGACGTCGTGGACGCGCGAGAGCGCGTACGCGGCGCCCAGTCCCGCGATGCCGGATCCGATCACCGCGACCCTCACTGCCGCCCCCGGGGGCGGATGGCACGTCCCGACGTCATCTCATCCGTATACGGTCCCCCTACGTAGACGGATGAGGGGACCCGGACTCCGGCCTCCCGACTACCCTGTCGTCGAATGAGGGACGGGTCCACGTGAACCAGCCAACGGCCGCCGGGCCGCCGGTCGCCACCGTCCGGCTGAGCACCAGCATCCCGAGCCGGGTGATCACGCTGATCGCCGTCATCGTCCCGCCCCTGGGCGTGCTCTCGGCCATGGGCCTGCTGTGGGGCGTCGCAGTCCGGCCGGTCGACGTGGCCATGCTGGTGGTGCTCTACACGGCGTGCGGCCTCGGCATCACGGTCGGATACCACCGGCTCTTCTCGCACAAGGCGTTCAAGACCACGCCGGCGCTGCGCGGCCTGTTCGCGATCCTCGGATCGATGACCCTGCAGGGCCCGGTGACCCAGTGGGTCACCGACCACCGCAAGCACCACGCGCTCTCGGACCGCGACGGGGACCCGCACTCCCCCCACGCCGGCCGGCGCGAGGGCCTGTTCGGCGGCCTGGGCGGCTTCTTCCACGCCCACATGGGCTGGCTGGTGTCGACCAAGGGCATGGAGCGCGGGCGCCGCTACGGGCGTGACCTCTACGACGACCCGGTCATCCGCCGCATCGACCGCCTCTACATGCTGTGGGTCGTGCTGACACTCGCGATCCCCTTCGCCATCGGCTTCGCGGTCGATCCGACGCTGCGCGGCGGCATGACCGGCCTGGTCTGGGGCGGACTGGTGCGGATCTTCCTGTTCCATCACATGACCTGGAGCGTCAACTCGGTGTGCCACACGTTCGGCCGCCGGCCGTACGAGACCGATGACGAGAGCCGCAACAACTGGATCGTGGCGCTTCCCACCTTCGGCGAGGGCTGGCACAACAACCACCACGCCTTCCCCGGCTCGGCGATCCACGGGCTGGGACGCCGCCAGGTGGACATGAGCTGGTGGACGATCCGCGGGCTGGAGAAGCTCGGCCTCGCCTGGGACGTGAAGGTCCCCGCGGCGGAGCGCCTCGCCCGCCGCGCGGCTCAGGCGCCCTCCTCGGCCTGAAACCGCGTCAGCTCCTCGCCCACGAGGCGCGCCCATGTGCGCGCCCGGGGCAGGGGGAGCGGCCGTCCGCCGCGCCAGCGCACCGCGATCGGATGCACGGCACCGCGGATCAGCGAATAGCGGGTCTCGATGCCGGCGGCGGCGATCCGGTCGAGGCCGGCGCGCGAGCTGCGCGGGCTGACGCCCGGGACGCCCGGCAGGCCGCCGTCGAGCGACCCGTGGATCACCGACATGCGCTTGCCCTCGAGGGTGCGGACGTCCATGCGCGGCGGGATCCACGGCGCGAGGCCGACGACGGCGCTGACGCTCGGGTGGCCGGCGCAGCCGATCGAGACGGCCCCGCCCATGGAGAAGCCGATCATCAGGGTGCGGCGCCCCTGCGGGTCCTGCGCCGCGTCGAGCGCCGCGGTGGCGTCCTCGATGCACTGCTCGAGGACCTTCCACGACTTCACCCGGTAGCGCACCTCGTGGAACGCGAGCGCCGGGAACTCGGGCGCGAGCGCCTGCACCAGCCACTCCAGCGACCCGCTCCAGTCGCCGGGGGCGAGCCGCCCGGTGCCGCCGTTGACGCACACCACCGGGATCCCGTCGCGCGGGCCGGTGCGGCGCATCGCGGCGCCGCTCGAGAGCGCCGTGCTCACCGTCTGCCGAGCAGCCCGAGGGCCCCGAAGGCGGCGAACCCGGCCGTCATCGCCAGGACCCGCGGGTTGCCGCGGCCGTGGCGCGCGGCGTCGGACAGGTCGAACACGGCACGGGCCGCGATGGCCGGCCGCGCGTCGCCCGGCAGCACGAGCGCGACCGCGTTCACCAGGTCGCGCGCGCCGAGGGCGCGGATCTCGGCCTCATCGACGCCGATGATCTCGGCCATGCGCGCCGTGCGGCCGAAGGCCAGCATCACCCACCAGGCGCAGACGACGGCCAGCAGAAGGGCCCACGCGCGCTGGGAGAACGGGAGCATCAGACCAGGATACGGTCCGGCTCGCGATCCGGACTACGATCGGTCGATGATCACCGGTGTGCCGGCCCGGGCGTGGCGGGCCGCGACGGCCAGGGCGGGCTCGGAGAGGATCACGCAGCCGTAGCTGGAGGGCGTGCCGACGCGCCACGAGCGCCCGCTGCCGGCGCCGTGGATCGCCACCAGCGCGTCGCCGCCCATGAAGGTGCGCAGGGTCGGTGAGTGGGCGGTCAGCGTCAGGGTGTGGGCGCCGTAGACGCCGCGCCACTCCGGCAGCGTCGGAACGGGGTCCTGGATGGCGAACCGGCCCACGGGCGTCGGCGTGCCGGGCCGGCCGATGCCGGCGGGCCAGGAGGCCAGGCGCCGGGTGCCGCGCCAGATCTCGAGCCTCCGGGAGCCCAGGTGCACCTCGAAGCGGATCCGCGTGGTGCTGAGCCGGACGCGCTCGGCCGGCACCCAGCCGTTCGACTCGTTGGGCCGGACGGGGAGCTGCACGCGCACCCAGTCGCGTCCGCGCGCGTCGCGGTGCCGTCCGGTGACCATCAGGCGCTGCGCGGCGCCCGACCAGGTCGTGGAGCCCGCCAGGCGCATCACCGGCTTCGCGCCCGTGCGCGGCGCCCCGAGGGCGGGGCCCGGCACCACCACGCGGGCCGTCACGGCCGGCCGCGCACGCTCGTCGAGCTCCGCTCCGAGTGCCGGGGACGTCAGCGCGAGCGCCGCGCCCGCGGCTCCGGCGAGGAGCGCGGCGAAACTCGAAAAACTCCACATACACAGTGGGTCGTCGGCCGCGGCTCAACACTTGAGCGAGGTTTCTCTAGTCCTCTCCCTCCGCGGTCCCGCAGGCGCCGATGAGAAGGG
>JAEMRL010000424.1 GCA_016463385.1 Thermoleophilia bacterium | reverse complement strand
GCCCCAGGGCGCGGAGTCGGGCGACGGCCTCCGGGCTCGTGCGCTTGATGGTGTCCGACACCACCAGCAGCCCCCGCACCTCGCCGTCCCAGGCGACCGCGACCGCCGTGCGGCCCTCCGCCTGCGCCGCACCGAGCGCGTCGGTCAGGGGCCCGTCGAGCGCGAGCCCCCACTCGGCCAGCAGCGCCGGGCGCCCGATCACCACCGGATGGCCCTCCACCACGCCCTCCACGCCGAGCCCCTCGCGGTTCGCAAAGCCCTCGGGGGCCGGGAGGCCGCCCAGCTCCTCGCGGGCCGCGCGCGCGATGGCGCGGGCGATCGGATGCTCGGAGCCGTCCTCGAGGGCCCCCGCCCGGCGCAGGATGCCGGCGCGATCCTCGCCGGCGGCGGCGACCACGGCGGTCAGCGTCATCTCGCCGGTCGTCACCGTGCCGGTCTTGTCCAGCAGGATCGTGTCCACGCGCCGCGTCGATTCGAGGATCTCCGGACCGGTGATCAGGATCCCCATCTGCGCACCGCGGCCCGTGCCGACCAGGAGAGCGGTCGGCGTGGCGAGGCCGAGCGCGCACGGACAGGCGATGATGAGGACGGCGACGGCGGCGGTGAACGCGAAGGTGGGGCCCGCGCCGTTGGCCAGCCAGAAGCCGAGCGTCGCCGCCGAGAGGGCGATCACGATCGGCACGAAGACCGCCGAGATACGGTCGGCCAGCCTCTGCACGGGCGCCTTGCCCGACTGGGCGCGGGTGACCAGGCGCCCGATCTGCGCGAGGGCCGTGTCCGCGCCGACCCGGGTGGCCCGCACCACGAGCCGGCCGCCGGCGTTGATCGTCGCCCCGGCCACCGCGTCGCCGGGGCCGACCTCCACGGGGACGCTCTCGCCCGTCAGCAGCGACGCGTCCACCGCCGATGCGCCCTCCTCGACGATCCCGTCGGTGGCGATCCTCTCGCCCGGGCGCACCACGAAGAGATCGCCGGGGGCGAGCGCACCGACCGGCACCCGGCGCTCGCCGCCGTCCGGGCCGACCAGCGACGCCTCCTTGGCGCCGAGCTCGAGGAGCGCGCGGAGGGCCGTGCCGGCCCGCCTTTTCGCCCGCGTCTCGAAGTACCGGCCGGCGAGGAGGAAGGTCGTCACCACGGCCGCGGTCTCGAGGTAGATGTGCTCCGAGCCCGCGCCGGGGTCGATCACCAGGTCGAAGCCCATGCGCATGCCCGGATCGCCGGCGCCGAGGAAGAAGAGCGCGACCAGCGACCACCCCCAGGCCGCCAGCGTGCCGACCGAGATCAGGGTGTCCATGGTGGCGGCGCCGTGGCGCAGGTTGACCCACGCGGCGCGGTGGAAGGGCCATGCGCCCCAGAGCACGACCGGTGTGGCCAGCTGCAGCGCGAGCCACTGCCAGTTGTCGAACTGCAGCGCCGGGATCATCGACATCGCCAGCACCGGCGCCGAGAGCGCCGCGGAGACGATCAGCCGGCGGCGCAGCGGAGCGCTGGGGTCCTCCTCCACGACATCACCGCCGGACACGTCCTCGCCGGCCGGCAGGCGCGCGCCGTACCCGGCCGCCTCGACCGCCTCGACCAGCCCCTCGGGCGCGACGCGCGACGGGTCGAAATCGACCGTCGCGGTCTCGGTGGCGTAGTTGACCGTGGCCGCGACCCCGTCGAGGCGGTTGAGCCGCTTCTCGACGCGGGCGGCGCAGGAGGCGCACGTCATCCCCGTGATCGGCAGCTCGACGTGCTCGGGGCCGCTCTGCTGAGCCGGGGCGGTCACGGAGCGTGACCGCCGTGGTCGTCGTGGACCTGCCCCGGTGCCGTCGTCGTTCCGGCGCGGGGCGCGGCCGGGGCGGGGGAGACGTGCGGGTGCGCGGGCTCCTCCTGCCGCAGGGGGTCGACGGCGGCGCCCGCGAGCGCACCGGCGCCGAAGCTCGCCCCGAGGACGACGACGAACGCCGCGATCCTCGTGCGCGCGGTCATGGCGCCAGCTGGTAGCCCGCCTCGGCGACGGCCGCCGCGACCGCGTCGTCGGCGACACCGGCGCCGCGCACCGCGAGACGACCGGACGCGAGATCGACCTCCAGCCCGGTGACGCCCTCGAGCGTCCCGACCTCCTCCAGCACGGCGGCCCGGCAGTGCTCGCAGGTCATGCCCGTCACGCCGTACACCTTCTCGGTCTGCTCGGACACGGTCCGCCTCCTCGAGCCCGCCCGGTAGCTCCGGGCCGGTTTACATACTCCCCCAGTGTATGCCATGCTCGCTCCGATGGCACAACCCCGGCAGCAGGACGACACGCAGAGCCCCGGCTACTCCGCCGAGGGGTCGACGGCCGCCATCCTCACCCGCCTCCGGCGCGTGGAGGGCCAGGTGCGCGGCATCGCCGGCATGGTCGAGGACGAGCGCTACTGCATCG
>JAEMRL010000068.1 GCA_016463385.1 Thermoleophilia bacterium | reverse complement strand
TCGTCGGTCCAGAGCTCCTCGTCCTGATCGATGTCCTGGTCGACGTCGGGCATCGGCGGCGCGACGAGCGGGTCGTCGAGCCCGACTCCCGGACGGGGGCTATCGGCCATGCGTCTCACTCCCGGTGGCGTGGCGGTCGGGCCCATCATGACCGGCGGCGCAGCCGTCGACCCAGCGGGCGGTGCCGTCGGCGTGCACGGTCTGCTTCCAGATGGGCGCCCGCGTCTTCAGCTCGTCGATGACGTAGCGGCAGGCGGCGAAGGCCGCCGGGCGGTGCCCGGCCGAGGCGGCCACCACGACGCTGGGCTCGCCGACCGCCACCGCGCCGAGGCGGTGCTCGATCGCGACCGCGGCCGCGAACGAGCGCCCCGCCTCGGCCGCGATCGCGTGCAGCTCGGCGAGGGCCAGCTCCTCGTAGGCCTCGTAGCGGAGCTCGACCACCTCGTGCACCCCGGCCTCGCGGCGGGTGGTGCCGACGAAGAGCGCCGTGCCGCCGTGATCGGGGTCGGCGACCGCGGCCAGCAGGGCGGCCGCATCGAGCGGGCTGTCGCGGAGGGCGATCACCCGCCCGACACCGGCAGGACGAGCGCGACCTCGTCACCGTCTCGGAGCGGCACCCCGGGGACGCTCCACTCGTGGTTGAGCGCGTAGCGGAGGCCGTCCGGCAGCCCGAGCGCCCGGACCGGCTCGGGGAGGTGGCTCCAGACGGCGCCGACCGGGGTCGCCGCCGGCAGGCGCAGCTCCAGCCGCCCCGAGCCCGCGGCGTCGCGCAGGGAGGCGAAGAGCCGGACGGTGATGGCGATGTCCTCGCTCACGGCCTCAGCCTAGACCCGCTGCGCGCGGGCCGCCGCCCCGGCCGGGACGCGTGCGCCCTACCCGGACCTGAGAAAACCTGAACGCACGAGGGGGGGCGCGAGCCCCCCGGGACGGTTACGGTCTTGTAGCGATGCGCTCCCCTCGACGTCGATCGATCCTCGCTCTCCTGGGCTGCGCCGCCGCGGCCGCCGTCGCCGTGCCGATCATCGCGGTGAGCGCCCCCGCCGGCACCAAGACGCCCGACCTCCGCGCCGACGCCCCCGAGGGCAACATCGGGCCGGACGTCTACAGCGACACCGGCGCTTTCGGCGCGAACCGGCTGCTCGTGCGCTTCGACGGGTTCGTCACCAACGTCGGCAACGGCCCGCTGGAGATCCGGGGCAACCCGCAGATCGCCGGGAACCTGCGCCAGTACGCCTGGTCGTCGACGCAGGGCACCGGCTCGCTGCCGACGGTCGACGTCACCCGGCCGAACCTCGAGGTGATCTTCGAGACGGCCGACGGCCACAACCACTTCCACCTCAAGCGGGCGATGGAGTACTCGCTGTGGAACCAGGCGAAGACGGCGCAGGTCGCCCCGGGCCAGAAGGTCGGCTTCTGCCTCTACGACAGCCAGCCGGCACCGAACCCCGGCGCGGTCGTCTCCCCGATCGTCTACACCGACCCGGTCACCCACTTCTGCGAGTCGGGCGATCCGGGCTCCACGAGCCTCCGGATGGGCGTGGGCGCCGGCCGCCGCGACGTCTACGGCAAGACGCTCGCCTACCAGTGGGTCGACGTGTCGCGGACGGCGCCGGGCACCTACCTGGTGGCGAGCGCGGCCGACCCGAACGACTCGATCTGGGAGGGCGACGGCGGCGCCGAGACCAACCCGCGCGCCTTCGCCTCGCAGCCGGTGACCGTGCCCGGCTACACCGCGCGGCCCGTCACCGTGGCGCAGACCGGCGCGGCCCAGGCGATCGCGCTGTCCACGACGACCTCCGGCTCGCCCGGCCCGCGGCGCTTCCGGATCGTCACCCCGCCGTCCCACGGCACCCTGGCCGAGGCGACCGGCGCCACCTTCGCGGGCCCCTCGGTGACCTACACGCCCGACCCGGGCTACACCGGGCCCGACAGCTTCACCTACGTCGCGCGCGACCAGAACTCGGCCTTCCCGACCAGCGGCTTCGAGCCGGCCGCCACCGCGTCGATCCTGGCCCAGGCGACCTCGGTCGCGATCTCGGGCGCGCCCTCGAGCCTCGTGGCCGGCACGAGCGCCCAGCTGTCGGCGACCGTCGCCGGCACGAGCGGAGGGGTCACCTGGAGCACCACCGCGGGAACGATCTCCGCGGACGGCCTGCTCGTCGCCCCCGCCGCGCCGCCCGCCGGCGGCTCCCTGACCGTGCGCGCCACCAGCGTCAGCGAGCCGGGCGTCAGCGCCGAGGCCGTCATCGCGATCACCGCCGCTCCCGTCGCGCTACCGGCCCCGTTGCCGGCCCCCGTGACGCCTCCGGCCGTCGCCGGGAGCAACAAGCTCCTCTCCCGCCTGAGCGCGGGCCACATCGGGAAGCGGATGGTGATCGGCACGATCACCACCGGCCCGAAGGCGGGACGCGTGGACATGATCATCAGCTTCAAGGGGCGGGTGCTGGGCCGCTGCGGCGCGCGCGTCGGGGCCCGCAAGACCGTCTCCTGCAAGATCACGCTGGCCCGCGCGTACCCCCTCGCGAAGATCCGCGTGACGGCGAAGCTCTCGCTCCGCGGCACCCCGACGGCGGTCCGCCGGGCCTTCGTCTCCACCGCGGGCTGACGGCGCCGAAGGGGCCGATCGTCCGCCGGAGGGGCTCCGGGCATCTGGTAGCGTGCCCGCCGCCGCGGGCTCCCCGGATGCCCCGTGCAACGGTGATCTGGACGAGGTGCGAGTGGCCGACAGGAACGCCGCAACGAACGACGGGGCCCGCGTGAACGAGTCGGGCATCCCCGTCGAGCGTGTGTACGACGCCGCCTCGATCGCGGGGCTCGACCTCGGCGACCGGCTCGGTGAGCCCGGCGCCTTCCCGTACACGCGCGGGGTGCATCCGACGATGTACCTCCAGAAGCCGTGGACGATGCGCCAGTACGCCGGCTTCGCCACCGCCGAGGAGACCAACGAGCGCTTCCGCTACCTCCTGGCGGCCGGCGCGCCCGGCCTGTCGACCGCCTTCGACCTGCCGACCCAGCTCGGCATGGACTCCGACGACCCCCTCGCCGCCGGCGAGGTCGGCCGGGTGGGCGTCGCGATCGACTCCGTCGAGGACATGGGCCGCCTGTTCGCGGGCATCCCGCTCGGCGAGGTGTCGACCAGCATGACGATCAACGCGCCCGCCGCGGTGCTGCTGCTGCTCTACCAGCTGGTCGCCGAGGAGGGCGGGGCCGACCCCCGCGAGCTGCGCGGGACGATCCAGAACGACGTGCTCAAGGAGTACGTCGCACGCGGCAACTACATCTACCCGCCCGGCCCCTCGATGCGGCTCACGACCGACACGTTCGCCTACTGCGACGCCGAGCTGCCGAAGTGGAACACGATCTCGATCAGCGGGTACCACATCCGCGAGGCCGGATCGACGGCGGTCCAGGAGGTCGCGTTCACCCTGGCCAACGGCATCGCCTACGTCGAGGCCGCACGCGCCGCCGGGCTCGACGTGAACCGGTTCGGCCCGCGCCTGTCGTTCTTCTTCAACGCCCACAACAACCTGATGGAGGAGGTCGCCAAGTTCCGGGCGGCCCGCTCCCTGTGGGCCCACATCATGCGCGACCGCTTCGGGGCCACCGAGCCGCGAGCGATGGCGCTGCGCTTCCACGCCCAGACCGGCGGCAGCACCCTCACCGCCCAGCAGCCGCGCAACAACGTCGTGCGGGTGGCCCTCCAGGTGCTGTCGGCGGCGCTCGGCGGGGCGCAGTCGATCCACTCGAACGGCTTCGACGAGGCCCTGGCGCTGCCCACCGAGGAGTCGGCGAAGCTCGCCCTGCGCACGCAGCAGATCATCGCCGCCGAATCGGGCATCCGCGACACGGTCGACCCGCTCGGGGGCAGCTACTACCTGGAGTCGCTGACGTCCGAGCTGGAGGAGCGCGCCCGCGCCCTGATCGCCCAGATCGACGCGAAGGGCGGCGCGGTGGAGTGCATCGAGTTCATGCGCGAGGCGATCGGCGACGCGGCCTTCCGGCATCACGAGGAGGTCACCTCGGGGGAGCGGGTGGTCATCGGCGTCAACACCCACCGCGAGGACGATGAGCAGCCCGTCTCGATCCACCGCATCGACCCGGCGATCGAGACCGATCAGGTCGCGCGCCTGCGCCGCCTGCGCGCGGCGCGCAACGCCTCCGAGGTGAACGCCCGGCTGTCGGACGTGCGCATCGCCGCGCGCGGCACCGCGAACCTGCTGCCCCCGATGCGCGAGGCGCTCCGCGCGCGGGCGACCGTCGGCGAGGTGTGCGGCGTGCTGCGCGAGGAGTACGGCGAGTACGACAAGGTCCTGGCGGCGCGCGGATGAGCAGCACCGAGGAGCGCCGCGAGCGGTTGGCGCAGCTCCGCGAGGAGGCCCGCCACGCCGGCACCGAGGCCGCCGTCGAGCGCCAGCACTCGCGCGGCAAGCTGACCGCGCGCGAGCGGATCGACCTGCTGCTCGACCCGGGCAGCTTCGTCGAGATGGACATGTTCACCCGCCACCGCGCGCACGGCTTCGGCCTCGAGGACACGCGCCCCTGGGGCGACGGCGTCGTCACCGGGCACGGCACCATCGAGGGGCGGACCGTCTTCCTCTTCAGCCAGGACTTCACCGTCTTCGGCGGCAGCCTCGGCGAGGTCTTCGCCGAGAAGATCGTCAAGGTGATGGATCTCGCCGTGAAGATGGGATGCCCGTTCATCGGCATCAACGACTCGGGGGGCGCGCGCATCCAGGAGGGCGTCGTCAGCCTCGGCGGCTACGCCGACATCTTCTTCCGCAACGTGCGCGCCAGCGGCGTGATCCCGCAGATCTCGCTCGTGATGGGCCCCTGCGCCGGCGGCGCGGTCTACAGCCCGGCGATCACCGACTTCATCTTCATGGTGCGCGAGACGAGCCACATGTTCATCACGGGCCCCGAGGTCATCAAGACGGTGACCGGCGAGGACGTGACCATGGAGGAGCTCGGCGGCGCGCAGAGCCACGCCGTGAAGTCGGGCGTCTGCAGCTTCGCGGCCGACTCCGAGCAGGACTGCCTGGAGATGGTGCGCGAGCTGATGTCGTACCTGCCCCAGAACAACCTGGACGCCCCGCCGTTCCTGGCGACGGCCGATCCGCGTGACCGGGCCGCGCCGGAGCTGACGACGATCATCCCGGACGTCCCCACCAAGCCGTACGACATGACCGAGGTCATCGAGCTGATCGTGGACGACGGCGACTTCCTCGAGGTCGCCCCGCTCTACGCGCCGAACATCGTGATCGGGTACGCCCGGCTCGCCGGCCACGTGGTCGGCATCGTCGGCAACCAGCCGAAGGCGCTGGCGGGCGTGCTCGACATCGACGCCTCGATCAAGGCCGCGCGCTTCGTGCGGTTCTGCGACGCCTTCAACATCCCGATCGTGACCCTGGTGGACGTCCCCGGGTTCCTGCCCGGCACCACCCAGGAGTACAACGGGATCATCCTCCACGGCGCGAAGCTGCTGTACGCCTATGCCGAGGCCACGGTGCCGAAGCTGACCGTGATCACGCGCAAGGCCTACGGCGGCGCGTACGACGTCATGGCCAGCAAGCACCTCGGAGCCGACTTCAACGCGGCCTGGCCCACGGCCGAGATCGCCGTGATGGGCGCCGAGGGCGCGGTGAACATCGTGTTCCGCAAGGAGCTCGTCGAGACCGAGAAGGCCGGCGGCGACGTCGCCGAGCGGCGCGCCCAGCTGATCGCCGACTACACCGAGCGCTTCGCCAACCCCTACATCGCGGCCGAGCGCGGCTACGTCGACGACGTGATCGAGCCCGAGGAGACCCGCTCCTGGCTGATCCGCTCGCTCGAGGTGACCCTCACCAAGCGCGAGCTGCGCCCGCGGCGCAAGCACGGGAACATCCCGCTGTGATGCCGGCGACCCTGCAGATCCGGGGCGGGGGCGTGCCGGACCCGGCGCAGCTCGCCGCGCTGGCCGCCGCGGCCACCACGTTCATCGAGGGGGAGCGCGCGGCGCCGGCCGACCCCGTGCCCGCCGCGTACCGCTCGCGCTGGCGCCGCGCCGCGCTGATCGAGTCGAGCGAGGTGCCCCTGAACCTGAAGGACGACGGCACGGCCTGGAGAGCGCACTGATGTTCCGCAAGGTGATGGTCGCCAACCGCGGCGAGATCGCGATCCGCGTCTTCCGCACCCTCCGCGAGATGGGCATCCCCTCCGTCGCCGTCTACAGCGAGGTCGATCGGGACGCGCTCTTCGTGGGGCACGCCGACGAGGCGTACCTGCTCGGGCCCGGCCCGGCGGCCGAGAGCTACCTGAACGTGCCGCGGATCCTCGAGGTGGCCGCCGAGGCCGGCGTCGATGCGATCCACCCGGGCTACGGCTTCCTCGCCGAGAACGCCGACTTCGCCCGCCGCCTCGCCGAGGCCGGGATCGTCTGGATCGGGCCGCCGCCGAGCGCGATCGACGCCATGGGCTCGAAGGTGCAGTCGCGGGCGCTGATGGACGCCGCCGGCGTGCCGATCGTGCCGGGCGTCACCGAGCCGGTGGCCGACGTGGCCGCGGCCCGCCCGATCGCCGACGCCATCGGCTACCCGGTGGCGGTGAAGGCCAGCGCGGGCGGCGGCGGCAAGGGCTTCCGGGTCGCACTGACGCCCGACGAGCTGGAGGGCGCCTTCGAGGGCGCCTCCGGCGAGGGCCTGCGCTTCTTCGCCGACGGCGAGGTCTACCTCGAGCGCTACCTGCCGAACCCGCGCCACGTCGAGATCCAGATCCTCGCCGACGCGCAGGGCTCGTGCGTCTGGCTGGGCGAGCGCGACTGCTCGGTGCAGCGCCGCCACCAGAAGCTGATCGAGGAGACGCCGAGCCCGGTCGTCTCCGACGACCTGCGGGTCCGGATGGGCGAGGCCTCGGTGCGCGCGGCGAAGGCCGTGGGCTACACGTCGGCGGGCACGCTGGAGTACCTGGTCTCGGGCGACGAGTTCTTCTTCCTCGAGATGAACACCCGCATCCAGGTGGAGCACACGATCACCGAGGCGGTCACCGGGTACGACCTGGTGCGCGAGCAGATCCGGGTCGCCGCCGGCGAGCCGCTGTCGATGACCCAGGAGCAGGTGAGCCCGCGGGGCCACGCCTTCGAGTGCCGCATCAACGCCGAGGACGCCTCGGCTCGCTTCATGCCCTCCCCCGCCCTGATCACGGCCTACCGCGAGCCGTCGGGGCCGGGCGTGCGCGTCGACTCCGGCGTGCGCGCGGGCTCGGAGATCGCCGAGATCTACGACCCGATGGTCGCCAAGCTGATCGTGTGGGACGTCGACCGCGAGTCGGCCCGGCGGCGCATGATCCGCGCGCTCGACGAGTTCGTCGTCGAGGGCCCGGCGACGCTGATCCCCTTCCACCGCTGGCTGCTCGAGAACGACGAGTTCATCGCCGGCGGCGCCTGCCACGCGCTGCTCGCCGGGCTCGCCGAGAAGGCGACGCCGATCCCCGCCGCCGGCACGGGCGTCGTCGCGCCATCGGCGGCCGACGTCGCCGAGGAGGCCGCGCCGCGCACCGAGCGCCGCTTCGTGGCCGAGGTCGGCGGGCGCCGCTTCGAGGTGGCGCTCCACTACGAGGAGCAGGCGGGCGGAGGCGGCGCGCCCGTCCCCGCGCGGGCGCCGAAGGCCAAGCGCGCCAAGGGCGCCGCGGGCGGAGGCGGCGCGCCCGACCAGGTCGTGACGCCGATGCAGGGGACGGTCCTGAAGGTCCTGGTCGAGGTCGGCCAGGAGATCGCCCCCGGCGACGTCGTCTGCATCGTCGAGGCCATGAAGATGGAGAACGAGGTCGCCGCGCACCAGGCGGGCACGGTCCGCGAGCTCCGCGCGGCGGTCGGTCAGGGCGTGGTCGCGGGCGAGGTCCTGGCGATCGTCAGCTGATGGGCCTTCCGGACCTCGGGCACCAGGCCCGGGAGCTCCGCGAGGTGGCGACGGCCGTCGCCGAGGTGCATGGAACGCCGCCCGCCCGTACCGTCGCGCGCGCGCTCGCGCTGCGGGTGGCCGGCGGATTCCCGGTGCGGGAGTCCATGTCGCAGGGCCTGCTCGACCCGGAGCTGCCGATCGGACGGGCGCTGCGCGTGCGGGTCAGCAAGCGCAGGCGTATACGGGCCCAGGACCGGGTCAACCCGCCCGAGGCCCGGCGCCTGCTCGACGACAAGGTCGCATTCGCCCGCCTGGCGCGGAAGCACGGACTGCCGGTGCCACGGATGATCGCCGTGCTGGGCGGGCCCGAGGGCGACCAGGGCCCGGACGGGCTCCCGCTCGGCGAGGGTGGATGGAGCGCGCTGATCGCCGCCGACCCGGCTCAGGTGATCGTCGTGAAGCCGGCCCGCGGCGGGCACGGCCACGGCGTGCGGGTGCTGCGGCGCGAGGGCGGCGGCTGGGCCGGCGGCGGCTCCGAAATGTCGCCGGACGCGCTGCGCGCATCGGTGGTCGGCGACGGCCGCCACGTGGTGCAGGAGCGCCTGACCGATCACCCCGCCCTCCAGGCGATCAACCGGAGCGACGCGCTCCAGACCGTGCGCGTGGTGACGATGCGCAGCGGCGACGACGAGCCGTTCGTGGCCGCGGCGAACGTGAGGCTCGCGGCCCGCGACGCGGTCATCGACAACTTCGGCGGCGGGCTCCGGGGCGGGATGGTCGCGTTCGCCGACCCGCGGACCGGGACGATCTCGGAGCTCCTCATCCCCCGGGCGGGCGGCCTGGGCGCCGTGGCGGCCGAGCGCCATCCGGTGACCGGCGAGCAGATGATCGGGCGCGTCCTGCCGGTCTGGGAGGACGTCCTCTCCGTCGCGGTCCGGGCCGCGGCGGCCGTCGCGCCGCTGCGCACCGCGGGGTGGGACATCGCGATGACCTCGGCCGGCGCGGTGCTGATCGAGGGCAACGCCCGGTGGGAGACGCCGCCGCACCCGTCGTCGGCCTCCCTGGTGCGGCGACTCGGATATCTATGAAAATCCTCGACGAAAGTCCTGTTGTGTCCGGGCGGCGGATGGACGAGATTCGCCCTCATGGCACGCAGGCGCTCCCTCCGCGCGTGGATCCTCGGGACGCTCAGCGCGAGCATCCTCGGTTGCGCTGTGATCGTGGGCGCGGGCCTCGCGGCCCCCACGACGAGCGACCCGGACCTGAGTGGCTACTTCCCGCCCGGCAACGGGCTGACCGCCAACGCCTTCGTCGACGCGGTGAGCCAGCCGGGTAAGACCCTCTACCGCTTCGACACGGTCATCCAGAACTCGCCGACGGCAGGCGTCCTCGACCTCTACAAGCCGAGTGGCGCGAACACGGCGTTCCAGGCGATCTGGTCGACCGGGCTCCCGCCGACGACGCCGATCGGCAGGACCGACGTGCCCACCGGCAGCACCCTGCGCGACACGGGCTCGTCGTTCAGCTACTCGCCGGCGAGCGGCCACAACCACTGGCACTTTCCCAACGCCGCGTCGTACCAGCTGCTGACGGCGGGCGGCGGGGTCGTCACCGACAGCCCCAAGAACAACG
>JAEMRL010000423.1 GCA_016463385.1 Thermoleophilia bacterium | reverse complement strand
GCCGGAGATCGGCCGGGGGATCGCCTTCCCCTCCGGCGGCGACGGCCCGCCGCCCGCCGCCCCGGCCGGCCTGTCCCCCCGCTCTCTGGTGCCGGTCGGGGGTGGCAAGGACTCGGTCGTCAGCCTCGCCGCGCTCGCGGCCGCCGGGGAGGACGTGCTCGCCCTCTCGGTCGGCCGCAAGCCCTCGTCGGACGCGGCGGCGCGCGCCGAGGGCGTCCCCCTGCTGTACGTCGACCGCGCCATCGACCCCGCCCTCTTCGCCCTGAACGCCGCCGGCGCCCTCAACGGCCACGTCCCGATCACCGCCATCGTCACCTGCGTCGCCCTGGTGACGGCGCTGCTGCACGACTGCGACGCCGTCGTGATGTCCAACGAGCGCTCCGCCTCCTCGGGCAACTTCGACTGGCCCGCGTTCGGCGCCGTGATCAACCACCAGTTCAGCAAGGGGTGGGAGGCCGAGCGGGGCCTCGCGGAGGTGGTCGCCCGCGACGTGGCGCCCGATCTGCGCTGCTTCTCCCTGCTGCGCCCGTACTCCGAGCTCGCCATCAGCCGGGCCTTCGCGGGTCTCGAGCGCCATCACGCCACCTTCATGAGCTGCAACACGGGCTTCCGCATCCACGAGCCGACCGTGCCCGGGTGGTGCGGCCACTGTCCGAAGTGCCGGTTCGTGTTCCTCGCCCTCGCGCCCTTCCTCTCCCGCGACGCGCTGACGGCCGTCTTCGGCGCCGACCTGCTCGACGACCCCGCCCAGGAGGCCGGGTTCCGGGCGATCCTCGGCATCGACGCGGAGAAGCCCTTCGAGTGCGTGGGCGAGACCGACGAGGCGCGGGCGGCGATGCGCGCCGTCGCGGCTTCGCCCGAGTGGGCCGCCGACGCGATCGTCGCCCGGCTGGTGCCCGCACTCGGCGGGCCCGACGCCGGCGCGGTGGAGCCGTGGCTCGTGCGCTCCGGCGACCACGCCATCCCCGAACGGCACGACCGGGCCATCGGTGCGCTTCTCGGAGCTTGAGGGGCTGCGCGTCGGCATCTGGGGCCTCGGGCGGGAGGGCCTCGCGACCGCGCGCGCCATCGGGGCGCGCCTGCCCGGCACCCGGCCGCTGCTGGTCGACGAGGGCGCGCCGCCTCCGGGCCTCGAGGTCTCGTCCGACCCGGCCGACCTGCTCGCCTGCGACGTCGTCGTGCGCTCGCCGGGCATCAGCCGCTACCGGCCCGAGGCCCTGCGCCTCGCCGGCGCCGGGGTCCGGCTGACCACCGGCACCAACCTCTGGTTCGCCGAGCACCCGGACGCCCTCACGATCGGCGTCACCGGCACCAAGGGCAAGAGCACGACGAGCGCGCTGATCGCGCACCTGGCCTCCGCGCAGGGGCTGCGCGTGCGCCTCGCCGGCAACATCGGAACGCCCCTCGTCGACCTCCTCGACGAGGTCCCCGGGGCGGTCGATCTCTGGGTGCTGGAGCTGTCGAGCTTCCAGACCAGCGACCTCGATGCCTCGCCGCGGGTCGGCGTGCTGCTGAACCTCTACCGCGAGCACACCGACTGGCACGGCACCCAGGAGCGCTACTGGGACGACAAGCTCGCGCTCTTCGCCCACCGCCCGGACATGCGCTCGGTGGTGAACGCCGCCGACCCGGCCATCCGGGCGCGCGCGGGCGCCTTCCCGCACCCGGTCTGGTTCCGCGCGCCCGAGGGCTTCGACGTCGCCCCGTCGGGGATCACCCGCGCCGGCCGGCCCCACCTGGCCCGCGCCGCCATCCCCCTGGCCGGCGACCACAACCTCGACAACGTCTGCGCCGCGCTCGCCGCGCTTGAGGCGGCGGGGGTGGAGGTCGCCGACCCGGCCGCCGCCCTCGCCGGGTTCCGCCCGCTGGCCCACCGCTTCGAGCCGCTCGGCGAGGCCGGCGGCGTGCTCTACGTCAACGACAGCATCGCCACTATCCCCGAGGCCACCGTGGCCGCGGCGCGGGCGCTCGAACCGCGGCCGACGGTGCTCCTGGTGGGCGGGCGCGACCGGGCGCAGGACTACGCGCCGCTCGCCGACCACCTCGGCGCCGGCAGCGCGGTGGTGGGGGTCGTCGGGATGCCGGCCAACGGCCCGGCGATACTCGCGCGCCTCGGCGACGCCCCCGTCGCCCGCGAGATGGCCGACGACCTGCCGGACGCCGTCCGGCGCGCCCGCGCGATGGTGCCGCCGGGCGGGGCCGTGCTGCTGTCGCCCGGCGCCCCCTCGGGCGACGACTTCGCCGACTTCCAGGTGCGCGGCGACGCCTTCCGTGCGCTCGTGGCGGACATCGGGGACCGGCCGGCTCCTTAAGAGACCCTGAACGTCGGCTTCAGGTGCAGGGGAGCGGTGTCGCCCCGGCGAAGACACCTGGGCCGTGGCAACCTCCCGATCCGCCGCGCGGTCCGACGCC
>JAEMRL010000422.1:348-2416 GCA_016463385.1 Thermoleophilia bacterium | reverse complement strand
CCGTCGCGCGCGCCGCCCTCTCCCGCATCGCCGCCCTGCGGCCGCGGCCCCGGGCCACGGCGCCCGCGATCCCCGGCGTGCCGCGCGTGCTGCTGCGCGGCAGCGTCTTCGGCGTCCACTCGCTGGCGGGCGTCAACCGCGACCTCGCCCGCGCGCTGATCGCCCACGGCGGCGTGGATCTCGGGATCGTCGACACCGGCGAGGCCCGTCTCGGGCCATCCGACCCCGCCTACGCCGCGCTCGGGCCCCGCGTGTCGCGCCTCCTGGGGGACGTCGATGTGACCCTGCGGCACGCCTATCCGCCGAGCCTCGGCCCGGTCCACGGCGGCCGCGTGGCGCAGTTCCTGCACTGGGAGTACGGCCCCCCGCCGCGTGAGTGGGTGCTGGCCCAGGAGCGTTGGATCGACGAGGTCTGGGTGGCCTCCACCCACGTTCGCGACGGCATGCTCGAGGGCGGCATGGACCCGGGCCGGCTCGCGCTTGTGCCGCTCGGCGTCGATCCGGACCGCTTCCGCCCGGGCGCCGAGCCGCTCGACCTCGGCGACCGCGCGCCCGGCGTGCGCCTGCTGTTCGTCGGCGGGCTGATCTGGCGCAAGGGGATCGACCTCCTGCTCACGGCCTACCTGCGCGCCTTCAGTGCCCGCGACGACGTCACCCTGGTGCTCAAGGACTTCGGCGGGCGCGGCCCGTACGTGCCCCAGGAGGCGGCCGAGCGCGTGCGCGAGATCCAGGCCGATCCCCGCGCCCCGCGCATCCTGCACCTCACCGACAGCCTCGACGACGGCGACATGCCACGGCTCTACGCCGCCTGCGACGCGCTGGTGCAGCCCTACCGCGGCGAGGGCTACGGCCTGCCGATCGCCGAGGCCATGGCCTGCGGCCTGCCCGCGATCGTGCCCGACCGCGGCGCCGCCCGGGACTTCTGCGACGACGGCACCGCCATCCTGGTGCCCGCGCGCGAGGTGGGGATGGAGAGCGGGATGGTGGGGGGCATGCTGATCGCCGGGCGGCCGCGGGTGGTGGAGGTGGACGTGCCCGACCTGGTCGACGCGATGCGCTCCGTCGTCCGGGCGCCCGAGGGCGCCGCGGCCCTCGGTGCCGCCGCCTCGCAGAGGATCCGCTCCGGTCACACCTGGGCGCACACGGCCGGGATCGCCGCCGGGCGCCTGCGCGCGCTCGCGGGGGCGGCGCCGGCGATGGCGGCCGCGTGAGCGTGCTCACCAGCATCGTCGTGCCCTGCCACGACAACCTCCTCTACACGGCCCTCTGCCTGCAGAGCATCGCTCGCCACACCCCGGGTGCCCACGAGGTGATCGTGGTCGACAACGGCTGCACCGACGGCACCTCCGACTGGTGCGCCGCCCAGGGCGCGCGGGTGGTGCGCTCGCCGGTGAACCTCGGCTTCGGGGGCGGCTGCAACCTCGGTCTGGCCGCGGCCGAGGGCGACGTCGCGGTGCTCCTCAACAACGACGCCCTCGCAACGCCGGGATGGCTCGAGGGGCTGCGCGGCGCGCTCGGGCGCGAGCCCGGCGTCGGCATCGCCGGCCCGCGCTCCAACTGGGTCTCCGACGACCAGATCATCCCCCACGTGCCCTACGACGAGGCGCCCTCCGACGCCCTCGACGCCTTCGCCGCCGGCCGGGCCCGGGAGCACGCCGGCCGCGGGCGCGAGGTCACCCGGATCAGCGGCCTCTGCATGGCGATCGCCCGCCCGGTTCTCGACACGATCGGCGGGTTCGACACCCGCTTCGAGATCGGCAACATGGAGGACGAGGACTACGCGCTCCGCGCCCGCCTGGCCGGTATCCGGCTCTGGGTCGCCGACGACGCCTACGTCCACCACTTCGGGCACCGCACCTTCACCACGCTCGGCGAGGACTACGAGGCGCTGCTGAACGGCAACGCCATGCGCTACGCCATGAAGTGGGGTCTGCCGATCGGCGGCGATCCGCGCGGCGTGATGCCCGCCCGGGGCTTCGACCCGGCCCTCGACCGGATCCCCCTGACCGCGGTCTGACGCCGCGCGTCGCGGTGGTGGTCCAATTGGACGAAGAGCGATGGTCCAATT
>JAEMRL010000422.1:0-338 GCA_016463385.1 Thermoleophilia bacterium | reverse complement strand
CCGGCGCTCGACAGGATCCCCCTGATCCCGGCCTGACCCGCCGTCGCGGCGCTGGTCCAATTGGACGAAGGGCGATGGTCCAATTGGACCGAAACCCCGAAAGCCCCGCAAAGGACCGGTTCCGGCCGGTGCCGTCGAGACACCTCAGCCGGCCGGCCGTCCCGTGCGCCGCAGGGCGACGGGCAGGCGGTTCGCCCCCGGCCCGGCGGCGGCCAGCTCGTCGCCGGGATTCATCAGGCGGCAGGTGCGCAGCGACAGGCACCCGCAGCCGATGCACGAGCTGAGGCCGTCGCGAAGTGCCATCAGTCCCTCGATCTGCTCGTCGAGCCGGGCGCGCC
>JAEMRL010000067.1:6996-9544 GCA_016463385.1 Thermoleophilia bacterium | reverse complement strand
GGTAGGTGATCATGCGGTCCAGGGTCCTGGTGAGGATCTCGTCCGGGACGTCACCGGTGGCCCGGACGTAGAAGGAGTTCGGGCCGACGGAGTAGGCGAGGCGCCGCTCGCGCAGGCCGTCGCCCTCGCGCTTCGCGCCGCGGCTGCCCGGGATCGACGAGGGCGTCCAGGCCACGCCGCCGTCGCCGACCAGGCGCGTCGCCAGGTCGGAGCCGACGCCGGTCGCCGTCAGGTGAGAGCCCCAGACGCTCGCGGCGGCGGTGAGCGTGCCCCCAGCGGGGTCGGTCCAGGTGCGCACGCCCGCGACCGGGCTCCGCGAGGCGATCACCTCCGCCAGCTCGGGGTCGGCGGCGCCGGTGAAGGCCACCTGCAGCTCCTCCGCGTCGGCGGCCCGGGCGGGGTCGCCGCGGAGGTCGTCGGGGCTCGGGAGGATGGTCAGCAGCTCCACCGGGTCGGCCCGGTCCCCGCCGGACTGCGTGGCGTCGAGGGGGCCGCATCCCGCGACGGCGAGCACGGCCACGAGGCAGGCGACGAGGGCGGCGGAACGCACGCGCACAGGGTACCCGCACGGGCCGGAAAGGCCTTAACCGAGCGTCAACGGGCCGGGCGGGGCGGCGGCTGACGGCTCTCCTATACTCGATTCACCGAGTCGGAGGAACATGGAGAGGCCGACCGGGTGAACCCCAAGGAGAGATGATGAACCTCGCCTCGTACAAGGCGGGAAACAACGTCAAGACGTTCCTGCTCGTGGCGGCCCTCACGGGTCTGCTCCTCGCCATCGGATTCGTCATCGGCGGCACCGGCGGCATCCTCACGTTCGCCATCATCGCGGTCGTCTTCAACTTCGCGATGTACTGGTTCAGCGGGAAGATGGCGCTGAAGATGAGCCGCGCGGTCGAGGTCAGCGAGGCCGAGGCACCCGAGCTCCACCGGATGATCGCCACGCTGGCCGAGCGCGCCGGCGTGCCGAAGCCCGGCGTCTACGTGACCCCCGCCGAGCAGCCCAACGCCTTCGCGACCGGCCGCAACCCCAAGCACGCGGCGATCGCCGTGACGCAGGGCATCCAGCGGACGCTCAGCGCCCGCGAGCTCGAGGGCGTCCTCGCCCACGAGATGGCCCACATCAAGAACCGCGACATCCTCATCGCGAGCATCGCCGCGATGGTGGCCGGCGCGATCTCGGCCATCGCCAACTTCCTCCAGTTCTCGCTGTTCTTCGGCGGGGACGACGAGAACCCGCTCGGCATCATCGGCACGCTCGCGACCATCGTGCTCGCGCCGATCGCCGCGTTCATCATCCAGATGGCGGTCTCGCGCCAGCGCGAGTACGTCGCCGACGCGACCGGCGCCGAGCTGCTCGGCGATCCCAACCCGCTCGCCGACGCGCTCGAGAGCCTGACGCGCACCTCGGAGGCGATCCCGATGCGGGTCAACCCGTCGGCCGCCCCGCTGTTCATCGTCAACCCGCTCGCGGCGAACGCCCGTGGCGGCCGGGGCGCCGGCCTCGGGAAGCTGTTCTCGACCCACCCCCCGATGGAGGAGCGCGTCGCGCGCCTGCGCCGGATGGCCGGGGCGAGCAGCCTCCAGATCCAGAACTTCTGATCCAGGAGCGGGCATAGTTGTCCCGGAGCCGCGGACCCGTCCGTGGTTCCGGGACAACACGTCACCACTACGCCCGGGCGGTCCACTGAGATGGGTATCCAGGAAGAGATCAGGAAGCTGGTCAACAGCGAGTCGGCGAAGCACAAGCGCCTCATCGAGTACGTCGTGCGGCAGCTCCAGAACGGCCGGGACCTCAAGCCCGTGCTGGAGGACCCCTACGTCGTGAACCGCATCTCCCCGCTCGAGCAGCGGGCCCTGCTGGAGGAGCCCGAGGTCGTCGAGGCCGCCGGCGAGGAGCCGCTGCGCGAGCTCCGGGCCCACCTGGAGGCGCTCGCGGAGGGATAGGAGGGGGGCGGCCGGGAAGCCCGCTACAATCGGCCTCAGTAGGGGTCGATATCCGACGGACCCCTCGGCGGGTGGGTATCCCGGCACCGTTCCCACCCGCTCGTCCGCGTCGGTTTCATGGGGCGGTTCTGCCGCGCGCGAGTTCTTCATCCAGAACGAGACCATCATCCTGTTCGCGCAGGGGCTCGTGTTCTTCTCGCTGGGCTTCGCCGTGTGGCTCCAGCGTCGCCGCGCGACCCGGCTGACGCTGTCGTCATCGCTGATCTGGCTCGCGGCCTTCGCCTTCGTCGAGGCGCTGGCGGTGTGGGGGTACGTCTTCGTGCCGATCCAGGAGACCTACCTCGGCGAGGGCGTCATCGAGGGGCTGGTCGTGCTGCGGACGCTCGTGCAGGTGGCCGCGTTCGTGTTCCTGGTCCAGTTCGGGCTGCGCCTCATCGTGATGCCCCCGATCGTCCGCCGGTCGCTGACGGGGCTCTCGATCGTCGTCGCCCTCGGCATCCTCGGCGGCACCGCCCTCGCCTCGTCGAGCACCGGATGGGGCGCCGCCGAATGGGAGGACGCGGCCGTCGCGCTGTCGCGCTACAGGCTCCTGTTCCCGGGC
>JAEMRL010000067.1:0-6986 GCA_016463385.1 Thermoleophilia bacterium | reverse complement strand
CAGTGGGAGCGACCGCGGCGGTCTTCCGCGTTCCGGTCCTCTTGGTTGTTCGCCCGACCGACGACAAGCTCCCGCCGCAAATCGCCCCGGCACCCGCGTGGCGCGACTGGATTGCCGCGACCGACGCGTTGACCCGCGACGACCACGCCACACGCGAGCGCATACTTCTCGCCGGCCTGGAAACACTCCTCATCGACGGCGCCGAGCTCGGCGACGCGGGCATGCCCGGCATCAAGCCCTACTCCGCCGCCGCGGCCGCCGTGCTCGCGGTCTACGGGGTCGTGGGCGGGCTGATCGTGCCGTCGGGCCCCATCAGTCCGGGCGGGATCGGCGACTCGGGCGGCTGGTTCGACGTCACCGGGCTCCCGCTCGAGGTGATGCGCGGCCTCGCCGGTCTCCTGCTGTGCGTGCTGGCGGTGAAGCTCCTCGAGATCTTCGACGTCGAGGCCAAGCAGCAGCTGGAGGCGCTCGACCGCGCCCGAGCGATCGCCGAGGAGAGGGCGCGCTTCCGGCGGGATCTGCACGACGGCACGATCCAGTCGATCTACGCGGCCGGTCTGCACCTCGAGGCGATCGCGATCCGCTCCGGCGATCCGGCGGTGCGCAACGAGGTGCGCGAGGTGGTCGGCGACCTCAACGCCGCGACCGACGGCATCCGCGACTACATCCGCGCCCTCGCCCAGCCGCCGGCGACGCCCCAGGGCATCGCCTCGGCGCTCAGCGAGCTGGCCCGCCGCTTCTCCCAGGAGACCGGCCGCGACGTGCGGTTCGGCGTGGAGGGCGCCTCCTCCGCCGGGCCGCTGCCCGAGGAGGCCGGCCAGCACCTCTCCCAGATCCTCCGCGAGGCCCTCACCAACACCGCCCGTCACGCCGGCGCCTGCCGGGTGGGGGTGTCGCTGATCTTCGCGCCCGACGAGCTCGACCTCATCGTCACCGACGACGGCTGCGGACCCTCCCATCCGGCTGTCGCCGAGTCGCCCGGCCAGCACGAGGGCCTGCGCAACATGCGAGAGCGCGCCCGCCGCCTCGGCGGGCGGCTCGCCGTCGAGGAGGCACCCGGCGGCGGCACGCGCGTGACGCTCGCCGTGCCCCTCGACAGCGACGAGCCCGAGAGCGAACCCTTCCTTCCCGAACCCGACCGAGAGGTGTCCCACTCGTGACCACCGCCCCCACCGATCCGATCACGGTGCTGATCGTCGATGACCACACCGTCGTGCGAATCGGCCTGCGGACGCTCCTCTCGAACTCGGCGGGCTTCCGGGTGGTGGGCGAGGCGCAGACGGCCGCCGAGGCCGTCCAGCTCAACGAGCAGACCCGTCCGGACGTGGTGCTGATGGACGTGCGCCTGCCCGACGGCAGCGGCGTCGAGGCCTGCCGGCGCATCAAGGCAGACCATCCCGACGCGCGCGTGCTGATGCTGACCTCGTACTCCGACGAGGAGGCGATCGTCGGGGCCGTCATGGCGGGCGCGAGCGGCTACCTGCTCAAGCAGGCCGACGCGGAGCGGCTCACGCAGGCGATCCGCGAAGCGGCCGCGGGGCAGTCGACCCTCGACCCCCGGGCCGCCGGCGCGCTGCTGACGCAGTTCCGCGAGCTCTCGGCCAAGCAGGCCGAGGCCGAGCTCGCGGGCCTCACCGATCGCGAACGCCGCATGCTCGCCCTGATCGCCGAGGGGTACACCAACCGGGCCATCGGCGAGGTGCTGCACCTCTCCGAGAAGACCGTCCGCAACCACGTCAGCCAACTCCTGCGCAAGCTCGGCTTCCAGCGCCGCTCGCAGGCCGCCGCGTGGGCCGGACAGCGCCGCCTGGAGCTGCCACCGGACTGATACGTGCCGCTCCCGCCGAGGCGCCGCAAGGAGATCGCGCCCCGGGGGAGAAACGAGCGGAGGCCAACCGCCGCCACGAAAGCGCGCACGATGCCCCGAGACGCCCGCATCCTCGCCCTCGCCAACCAGAAGGGCGGGGTCGCCAAGACCACCACCACACTGAACCTCGGCGTGGCCCTGAAGGACATGGGCGCCCGGGTGCTGGCGATCGACCTCGACCCGCAGAGCAACCTGTCGATGAGCCAGGGGATCGACGTCGAGGGCCTCGGCCACGGGATGTACCACGTGCTGACCGGCGTCACGCCGATCGCCGACATCATCGACGTGCGCGAGATCGACATCGCCCCGGCCGGCATCGAGCTGGCCGGCGCCGAGCTCGCGCTGTCGGCCGCGATCGGCCGCGAGCGCTCCCTCGAGCGGGCGCTGCGCCCGGTGCGCGAGCTCTACGACTACATCCTCCTCGACACGCCTCCGTCGCTCGGGCTGCTGACCATCAACGCGATGGTGGCGGCCGAGGGCGTGATCGTGCCGGTGCAGTGCGAGTACCTGTCGCTGCGGGGCCTGGCGCAGCTGCGCGTGACCCTGCAGCAGGTGCGCGAGAACCTGAATCCCACCGTCGACATCGTGGGTATCCTCCCGACCATGTACGACGGACGCACGGTGCACAGTCGCGAGGCCGTCCAGATGCTGGAGGAGAGCTTCGGCGACCGCGTCTACCGCACCCGCATCGGCAAGACGATCCGCTTCGCGGAGGCGCCGGTGGAGGGCAAGAGCGTGGTCCGCTACGAGCCGCAGGGCCAGGCCGCCCGCTGGTACCGGCAGCTGGCACGCGAGGTCGCCGCCAGCCCGGTCGGCGTCGTCCTCCCGGGCGCGCTGCGCGAGGCCGCGGCATGAGCACCCGGGGCCAGCGGCCCAGCATGCGCGAGGGCCCGCTCTCGGAGCTGTTCCGCAGCACCGACCCGTCGGTCCCGCCCCCGCTCGGCCCGCCCGAGCTGGAGCCCGACCACGGCCCCTACGGTGACGCCTCCAACTACGTCGCGGTGATCCGCGTCGTGGGCGTCGGCGGCGCGGGCTGCAACGCGGTCGACAGGATGATCGAGGCCGGCCTGCGCGGCGTCGAGTTCGTGGCGGTCAACACCGACCGCCAGGCGCTCGAGGCCAGCGACGCCGACGTCCGCATCCCGGTCGGCATGGAGCTGACCCGCGGCCTCGGCACCGGCGGCGACCCGCACCTGGGCGAGCAGGCCGTCAAGGAGAGCGAGGACCACGTGCGCCGCGCGCTGCGCGGCAGCGACCTGGTCTTCATCGCCGCGGGCGAGGGCGGCGGCACCGGCACCGGAGCGGCGCCGGTGATCGCGAAGATCGCCCGCGAGCTCGGGGCCCTGACGGTCGCCGTCGTCACCCGCCCCTTCGCCTTCGAGGGCAACAAGCGCACCAAGGCCGCGCTGGAGGGGCTGGAGCGCCTCCAGGCCGCGGCGGACACGGTCATCGTGATCCCCAACGACCGCCTGATGTCCGTGCTCGAGCGCGGGACGAGCATGGTCGAGGCCTTCAAGGTGGCCGACGACCTCCTGCGCCAGGGTGTGCAGGGCATCTGCGACATGATCACGCTGCCGGGCCTGATCAACCTCGACTTCGCCGACGTCCGCACGATCATCCGCGGGGCCGGCACGGCGCTGCTCGGCATCGGCTACGCCGGGGGCGGGAACCGGGCGACCGAGGCCGCCCTCGCCGCGATCGCGTCCCCGCTGCTGGAGACCCCGATCGACGGCGCCAAGGGGATCCTGCTCGGCGTCACCGGCGGCCCGGACCTCTCGCTCGTCGAGGTCAGCGAGGCGGCGCGCGTGGTGGCCGACGCGGCCGACCCCGACGCGAACATCATCTTCGGCGCGACCATCGACCCCGACCTGCAGGGCCAGGTGTGGGTGACCGTGGTCGCGGCCAACTTCAGCGGCGTCCGCGCCGCGCCGGCGCCCGTCGCCGAGTCGCCCGAGAAGCCCGCCCCCGCGCGCGCCGAGCGCCCCGCGCGCGCCGAGCGGGTCTCTCGCTTCGACGTCCCGTACCCCACGCGCACGCGCTCGTCGGCCGCCGACGGCGCCCCGCGCGTCTTCGACGTGGACTCCCCGTCGGCCGACGCGCCGCCCGCCGATCCGGACGCCACCAGCCTGATGCGACGTCCGGACCTCGACGATCCGGGGGACGCGGCGTAGCGATCTCCCGATCCGACGCCCCGGTCGGGGTGGTCGCGGCGGGCCATCGACTGAGCGCCCGGGCGGGCGCGCGAGCGCTGGCCGAGGGAGGGGGCGCGGCCGACGCCGTCTGCGCCGCGGCGCTCGCGGCGTCCGTCACCGAGAGCCCGCTCACAGGCCCCGCGGCCGGCGGGTTCCTGCTGGTGCGCTCCCCGGAGGGCGCCACGGCGCTGCTCGACTTCTTCGTCGCGGTTCCCGGCCTCGGCCCCGGGGGGCGCCGGCTCGACCCGCGCGACCTCGACTCCTTCACCGTTCCGTTCGGCGGCGCCGAGCAGGTCTTCCACATCGGGCCCGCCTCGGTGGCGGTGCCGGGCATGATCGCCGGCATCGGCGAGGCCGTCGATCGTTTCGGGCGGCTGGGGCTGGCGGACATCGTCGCGCCGGCGGTGGAGCTCGCGCGCGAGGGCGTGGTGCTCACCCCCGAGGCGGCCTACCTGCACGAGATCCTCGCCGACATGCTGCGGTTCAGCCCCGAGGCGGCCGCGGTCTACGCACCCCGCGGGCGGCTGCTCGGCGCGGGCGACCGCGTGCGCTTCCCGGAGCTCGCCGAGACCCTCCGCCACCTGGGCGACACGGGCGCCGCGAGCATGCGCGACGGGGCCCTCGCCGCCGCGATCACCGGGCACCTGGCCGGCGCCGGGGGCCTCGTGACGCCCACGGACCTGCGCGGTTACCGGGTGATCGACCGGGAGCCGCTGCGGATCGACTACCGCGACGTGTCGCTGCTGATCAACCCGCCGCCGTCGTCCGGCGGCGCGCTGATCGCCGCCGCCCTCCGTGAGATGGAGGAGTCACCCGCCCCGGCCGATCCCCTCGCGCACTACCGCGCGGTGGCGCGGGCCGGCGCGGCGGCCAACGCCCTCCGCGACGAGGCGTTCCCCGACGACCTCCACGAGGAGGACTGCATGGAGCGGATCTGGGCGCGGCGGGCCTCGGGCGGCGGCGGCGGGGGCGACGCGCCCGCGCGCAAGCCCACCGGATCGACGACGCACATCAGCGCGGTCGACGCCGACGGCGGCATGGCCAGCCTGTCGAGCTCCAACGGGTCGAGCTCCGGGGTGGTGGTGCCGGGCACCGGGATCATGCTCAACAACATGCTGGGCGAGGAGGACCTCAACCCGGGCGGGTTCGGCGCCGCGGCCCCGGGGTCGCGGATGACCTCGATGATGGCCCCGGCGCTGATGCTGCGCGGGGGGGAGCCCGTTCTCGCCCTCGGGTCGGCGGGATCCAATCGCCTGCGCTCGGCCATCCTCCAGGCCGTGGTGAGTATCGTGGACGGGCGGATGACGGCGGCCGAGGCCGTGCGTCGCCCGAGGATCCACCCGGAGGGGGACGGGGTGGACGTCGAGGGCGGCGTTCCCGACGACGTCGTCGCCGCCCTCGTCGCCGACGGCCACGGCCTCCGGCGCTGGGGTGAGATGAATCTGTTCTTCGGCGGGGTGAGCATCGCCGGACGCGGACCGACCGGGCTCGAGGGGGCCGGCGACCCGCGCCGCGGAGGTGCCGCCGCCGCCGTGACCCGGTCCGGAGAGGTGATCGACCTATGACTCAACATCAACTCGAGGTCGAGGGTCGCTCCTTCACGCTCGAGCCGCAGCCCATCCGCACGTCGCTCACCGACGGCCCCGCGATGCTCTGGGGCTTCCAGGTGCGGGTCCTCAGCGACGACCGCGAGCTCGGCATCAAGACCTGCTTCGTCGGGCGGGTCAGCGTCCAGTTCCGCGACGCCGCCGCGCCCGACGGCCCCATCGAGGCGCTCCTGCCCGTTCTGCACCAGCTCGCCTACGAGAAGATCGAGGGGCGGTTGAAGGAGGGCGAGACCGGCGACGAGATCCTGTTCGCGTAGCGGGCGGGCCCCGTCCGGTGACCGCCGCCCGTCACGCCGCGGTGGAGTGGCCTCCGAGCACCTCGGCGACGCCGCCGGGGCCGGCCCGGAGGATCTGCGCGGCACGCCGGGCGCCGCGGGCGCGGTCGTGGGCGGCCTTGGCGCTGAGGGCGTCGCCCGAGCGGAAGCTCTCGGCGAGCTCGCGCTCGGCCGCCTCGGCGATGCGGTCGAGCTGGGCCGCCTTGCGCTCGGTGCGGCTCGGCCGCGCCGGGCGGACGGGAGCGGAGGGCCGGCGGGGCTCGGCGCCGGGGAAGAGGATGAGCTGGCCCTGTGGTGTGACAGAACGCATGTTCGTAGTGTGCCACCGCGCTCGGACGGAATCCCTCCGCCCCGCGCGCCCGCGATGAGGAGCGATGCCGTGCCGGAGCCCGTGATCGTCGAGGTGGCCGTGGGGGTCCCGGCCGACGCCGTGTGGCGGGCGCTCCGAGACCCCGGGGAGATCCGCCGGTGGCACGGCTGGGACTACGAGGAGGGCGGCGGCCTCGAGGGCGAGATCCGGCAGATCTACCTCGGCGGGGCGCGGGCCGACGCGGGCCGCCTGACCCTCGACACCGGCGCCGGCGCTTTCTCGCTGGAGCCGCGCGGCGCCGGCACGATCGTCCGGGTGACGCGCGCCGCCCCGGAGGGCCACGAGGGCTGGGGCGGCATCTACGACGAGATCAACGAGGGCTGGCTCAGCTTCGTCCAGCAGCTCCGCCTCTACCTCGAGCGGCACGCCGGCGAGGATCGCCGCACGATCCACCTCGAGCGGGAGATCCCGGTCCCCGAGGGCGAGCTGTGGTTCCGCTCGGAGCACCAGACCGGCGTGCTGCTCGGTGACTACGGCCTCATGATCGCCGCCCACGGCCGCACGATCGTCAGCACCTACGGCCTCTCCGACGACGCCTTCGACGCCCTCGCCCGCCACATCGGCTGAGCGGGGCGGGGCGCGCTCAGGGCCGGCGCAGGTCCCCGGGCGCGAGGGGGTCGGGACCGGGGCCCGCGTCGCGCACCACGACCGGGGCACCGTCGTGGGGGACGTGCA
>JAEMRL010000066.1 GCA_016463385.1 Thermoleophilia bacterium | reverse complement strand
GGGCCCGCTCGGATGGCTCGAGACGGCCCTCAAGCTCGCGGGCGTCGCCGTCGGCATCGCCGCGCTCGCCGCAACCCTCGGCGATCCCACCGATGGGCCGGGGGGCGCGCGCCTGGCGGCGGTGATCGTGCTCGCCGTCCTCTGCCTCGGCCTGGTCGCGGCCATCGCCGACCGCTTCGCCGACCGCGAGATCGTGGGCGTGGCCTTCATCCTTGCGATGAACGTGGGCCACCTCGCGATGCTGTGGGCCCTGCTGCGCGACGATGTCGACGGCCACCTGCTGACCTTCGCCGCGCTGATGCTCGCGGGCGACCTCGTGAAGCTGGTGTTCCTGAAGACGACCGGCTTCACGGTCCGATCCGTGCCGCGCGCCGCCGTCTACGGGCTCGTCGGCACGTACGTCGTGGGCTACGTGGCGCTGATCATCCTCGCGCTCGCCTAGCGGCGACCGCGCGCTGGGCGAACGACTCCCGCCACCCGAGCGTGAGGGCGCCGAGCGCCGCGCCGCGGTCGAGGTCGTCCGGCGACGCGCCCGAGCCGACCAGGCCGGCGATCTCACGGACGGTCATCGATCCGTCGCCCTCGCCCTCCCGCGTCACGGCGTCCCCGGCCGCGACCACGCCCTCCTCGACGACGCGCAGGTACCAGCCGGTGCGCCCGCCGGCCATCATCGCCTTCGCGATGGCGGGCGCGCCGCTGCGCGCGGCGAGCTTGAAGCAGGGCAGCCGCGGCTGGCTCACCTCGAGCAGGGCGGTGCCCATGCGCAGGCGGTCGCCGATGCGGACCTCATCCTCGGTGAGCCCCTCGAGCGTGAGGTTCTCGCCGAAGAAGCCGGGCGTCAGGTCGTCGCGGCCGAGCTCGCGGGCCCAGCCCGGGTAGTGCTCGCCCGGGTAGGCGTAGACGGCCATGTCCACGCCGCCGTGGACGCTGAGGTCGGCCTGCCCGTCGCCGTCGAGGTTGGTGCGGCCCACGCGCACCGGGCCGTCCACCGGGCGCTTGACGATGCCGCTCATCACCACGCCGTCGCGGGTGGCGAGCTCGGCCGGCATGCCGACGTTGACCGATGTGATGCGCATCGCGGACCCGAAGCTACTCTGCTGCGGTGACCCGCGTCTTCCCCCGCGACGAGCACTTCATGCGCTTGGCCCTCCGGGAGGCCGCCGAGGCGGCGCAGCACGACGACGTGCCGGTGGGCTGCGTGGTGGTGCACGAGGGGGAGGTGATCGGCAGCGCGCACAACGAGCGCGAGGTGCGCGCGGATCCGACCGCGCACGCCGAGATCCTCGCCCTCCGGGCCGCCGCGCTCACGCTCGGCGGATGGCGCCTGCTGGGCACCGTCCTCTACTGCACCCTGGAGCCGTGCCCGATGTGCGCCGGCGCGATCCAGCAGGCGCGGGTGGCGCGGGTCGTCTACGGCGCACCCGACCAGAAGGTGGGTGCGGCCGGGAGCGTGATAAACCCGCTCCAGGATCCTCGCCTCCTCCACCGTGTGGAGGTGCAGGGGGGCGTGCTCGCCAGTGACGCGCTCGCCCAGTTGCGAGGGTTCTTCGACGACAGGCGTTAGCGCCACGTAAACCCCTGGCTCGCGCCGGGAGGCCGTTGGTACGCTCGCCCGGCCCGCGATCTGAACGAGGAGAGACATCTGTGAGACGACAGGTCAAGACGCCCCGGCGCAGGATGACCGGCATCGCGATCGCCACCGCGGCGGCCGCCGCCCTCGCCGTGCCCGCGACCGGTGCCGGCGCGGTCGCCGCCCTCCAGGACGACGTCCTCGCCACCGCGTCGCTCTCGCAGATCCCCGAGCGGCTCGAGCTGGTGAAGGAGACCAAGACCAAGGTCGCGCGCTTCGACATCCTCTGGTCGCTCGTCGCGCCGAACCCGCCCGCCAACGCGGCGAACCCGGCCGACCCCGCCTACGACTGGAGCCGGGTCGACGCCGTCCTCTCCGGTCTCGCCGCGGCGAACATCACGCCGATCGTGAGCACGTACAGCACGCCCACCTGGGCGATCGCCGGGCGTAACGACGCCCAGACGACCCTGTACGACCCCGACGCTCCCACCACGGCGTCGTTCGGCGCCTTCATGAAGGCCGTCGCCACGCGCTACAGCGGCACCTTCACCCCGGCCGGCGCGGCCGCCCCGCTGCCGCGCGTGCGCCACTTCGAGGTGTGGAACGAGCCGAACCTCAAGGGCTTCTTCCGCTTCAACGGCGCCAGCAACCTCAGCAAGTACAAGGGCCTCGTGAAGGCCGCGTACACCAACATCAAGGCCGCCAACCGCAACACGATCGTGATCGGCGGCGTCGGCGGTCCGCGCAGCAGCAACGGCAACGGGAACATCAGCGCCAGGGTCTGGCTGAACGGGCTGGTGGGCGACAAGAGCGTCAAGTTCGACGCCTACTCGCAGCACATCTACCCGTCGCAGGGCCCGCTCTTCAACTCCCGGAGCTACGCGAAGGCCTTCCCGACCTGGGCGAGCCTCGACCAGATCCTCGCGACGCTCGACCGCAAGAAGAAGGGCATGAAGCTCTACATCACCGAGGCCGGCTACACGACGGCGGTCACGCCCTTCCGCAAGGTGAAGGTCACGCCGGCCAACCAGGCGCTCTACCTGAAGCAGATCTTCAACCTGAAGACGGTCAAGAGCGCCCGCGTCGCCGCGGTGGTGTGGTTCAACCTGCAGGACAACGTCAACTGGCCCGCCGGGCTGATCAACGCCGACGGCACCAAGAAGCCCAGCTACGCGGCGTTCCGCACCGTCGCCGGGCGTCCGATCGCCCCCGCGCTGCGCGCGGAGCTGCGCCGCTAGCCGGAGTCGCCGGTCTCGCGGAGGGCGCCCACGCGGGCGCCCTCCGCGGAGGCCGGACTCAGCCGGCCTCCGCCGCCGCCCTCAGATCGGCGGCGTAGCGCTCGAACACGGGCGCGAAGTCGGGGAGGCTGCGCGCGACCAGCGGCACCATCAGGCCGGTGAAGGTCTCGGCCATGGTGAAGCGCGTTCCCGGTCCCTCCGGCTCCAGCGTGTAGACGCGCACCCCCCGGAACATCGGGGCGCGGCCGTCGGCCCACACCATCCGCCGTGGAGGGTCGAACTCGGTCACCGTGACGCGGAACGTGCGGTCGGAGACCGGGACGCTCAGGGCGAGCCGGGCGCCGGGGGCGATCTCGCCCTCGATCCCGGTGACCGTCGAGTTCCAGCGCGGGAAGCCGGGACCATCGGTGAGGAGCTCCCAGACGCGCTCCGGCGGTGCTCCGATGGAGGTCGAGACCGCGCATTCGCGGCGGAACGTGGATCGCGACGTCGTCGCGACGCCGTCGGTGGATGGCATCCGGCTCCTTCTCGTCGTCGGCGGGCGGACGTCTCTATGTAATCCTGTGGTTACCGATGCGGTCAAGCACGCCCTTGCCGGGGACGCCCGGATGGTCGAGCATCGGGCGCCTTGCACCGGGCGAGGGGATCCCCGTGGGCACCACCAGGACCGTGACGACCATCTCCGGCGTGCCGCTCGCGCCGGTGTACGAGGAGCGCCGCGACGAGGCGCCGCCGCCCGGTGAGTACCCCTACACGCGTGGGCTGCACCCGCAGATGTACCGGACGCGGCCGTGGACGATGCGGATGTTCGCCGGTTTCGGCTCACCGGAGGACACCAACGCGCGCTTCCGGCACCTGCTCGAGGAGGGGCAGACGGGGCTCTCGACGGCCTTCGACATGCCCACCCTGATGGGCTACGACCCCGACCACCCGTCGTCGCTCGGCGAGGTCGGGCGCGAGGGCGTCTCGGCCGCCTCGGCCGACGAGATGCAGCGCCTGTTCGCGGGCATCGACCTCGGCGCGGTCTCGACCTCGCTCACCATCTCCGGGCCCGCCCCGGTGGCGCTGGCGCTCTTCGTGGTGGCCGCCCGGCGCTCGGGCGTCGAGCCGGCGCGGCTGCGCGGCACCCTGCAGGCAGACATCCTCAAGGAGTTCATCGCCCAGAAGGAGTGGGTGGTGCCCGAGCGGCCCTCGATGCGCCTGATCGGCGACCTGATCGCGTGGTGCACCGAGGAGATGCCGCTCTGGCACCCGGTGTCGGTGAGCGGGTACCACATCCGCGAGGCCGGCTCGACGGCGGCGCAGGAGCTGGCGTTCACCCTGGCCGACGGCCTCGCCTACGTGGAGGAGCTCGTCGCCCGGGGGGTGGACCCCGACAGCTTCCTGCCCCGCTTCTCGTTCTTCTTCAACCTCCACATCGAGCTGTTCGAGGAGATCGCCAAGCTGCGCGCGGCGCGCCGCCTGTGGGCGAGCCTGATGCGCGAACGGGTCGGCGCGGTGGATCCGCGCTCGTGGCAGATGCGCACCCACGTGCAGACCTCGGGGGTCTCGCTGACCGCCCAGCAGCCGCTGCTGAACGTCGCGCGGGTGGCGATCGAGGCGCTCGGCGCGGTGATGGCGGGCACGCAGAGCCTGCACACCAACGCCTACGACGAGACGCTCTCGATCCCGACGCCCGCCTCGGCCACCCTGGCGCTGCGCACCCAGCAGATGATCGCCGAGGAGACCGGCGTCGCGGCCGTGGCCGACCCGCTCGGCGGCTCGTACTACGTCGAGGCGCTGACCGACGAGCTGGAGCGCCAGGCCCGCGACTACATCGCGCGCATCGACGCGATGGGCGGGATGGTCGCCGCGGTGGAGGAGGGCTTCCCCCAGGCCGAGATCGCCGACGCCTCCTACGTCTACCAGCGCGAGTTCGAGGCGGGGGAGCGTCGTGTCGTGGGCGTCAACGCCCACGTCGAGCAGGAGGGCGACGAGCCGCCGATCCACCGCGCCGACCCGGCCGTGGAGGCGCGCCAGGTGGAGCGGGTGCGCGCGCTGCGCGCGCGGCGTGACGCGCCCGCCCACGCTGCGGCCCTCGGGCGGCTGCGCGAGGCCTGCGCGGGAGGGGCCAACGTGATGCCGCACCTGGTGGACGCCGCCGAGGCCGACGCCACGGTGGGCGAGATGTGCGTCGTGCTGCGCGAGGTCTTCGGCGCCTACCGCGACCCGGGGCGCTGGTGAGCGGCCTGCAGGACGCGGTCATCGTCGAGGCGCTCCGCACCCCGGTCGGCCGGCGGCGCGGGAGCCTCGCCGGCTGGCATCCGGTCGACCTCGCGGCCGAGGTGGTGCGCGCGCTGGTGGAGCGCAGCGGCATCGACCCGGCCTCGATCGACGACGTCATCGTCGGCTGCGTCGATCAGGTGGGCGAGCAGGCGGTGAACGTGGCGCGATCGATCGCCCTCGCCGCGGGTCTCCCCGAGACGGTCCCGGCGACCACGGTCGACCGCCAGTGCGGATCGAGCCAGCAGGCGGCGCACTTCGCCGCGCAGGGCGTCATGGCCGGCGCCTACGACATCGTCATCGCGGCCGGCGTCGAGTCGATGACGCGGGTGCCCATGTTCTCCAACGCCCCCGACCGCTCGGAGGTCTACGGCCCGCGCTTCCGCGCCCGGTACGGGCTGGCCGGCGACGCCTTCATCGAGCAGGGCCTCTCCGGGGAGATCGTGGCCGAGCGCTGGGGCGTCACCCGGGCGGAGATGGACCGCTTCGCGGCCGCCTCGCACCGCCGTGCGCTGCGCGCCACCGAGGAGGGGCGCTTCGCCGGAGAGATCGTCCCCATCACGGTGACCGACGCCGACGGGGCCGAGGGCGTGATGGACCGCGACGAGGGCATCCGCCCGGCCACCACCGAGGAGGCCCTGGCCGTCCTCGCGCCGGTCTTCCGCGAGGACGGCCTGCTGACGGCGGGCAACTCCTCGCAGATCTCCGACGGGGCGGCCGCGCTGCTGATCATGTCGGCGGCCCGCGCCCGCGACCTCGGCCTGCGCCCGCGCGCCCGCTTCCACGCCTTCGCGCTGGCGGGCGTCGACCCCGTGGAGATGCTCTCGGCGCCGATGCCCGCGACGCGCGCCGTGCTGCGCCGCGGCGGGCTGTCGCTGCCGGACATCGACCTCTACGAGGTGAACGAGGCCTTCGCCTCGGTGCCCCTGGCCTGGCTCGCCGACCTCGCCGGCGAGGGTGCCGACCCGGAGAGGCTGAACGTCAACGGCGGCGCGATCGCGCTCGGGCACCCGCTCGGGGCGACGGGGGCCCGGCTGATGACGAGCCTGGTGGGCGAGATGGAGCGCTCGGGCGCTCGCTACGGGCTCCAGGCGATGTGCGAGGGCGGCGGCATGGCCAACGCGACCATCCTCGAGCGGTGCTGATCCCGGGCGCCGTGCCCGCGCCGATCGCCAGAATGCCGGCGTGAGCACGGCGGAGACACCCGGACGGACGCCCCGCGCGCGGGCGGTCCTGCGCACGGCCGAGAGCGTCACGCCCCTCGAGCTGTTCTTCGACCTGGTGTTCGTGCTCGCCCTCACCCAGTGCACCGCCCTGATGGCCGACGAGCCGACCTGGGAGGGCATGGCCAAGGGCCTGCTGGTGCTGGGCGTCCTGTGGTGGGCATGGGTGGGCTACGCCTGGCTGACGAGCGTCGTCGATCCCGAGGAGGGGATCGTCCGGATCGCGATCTTCGCGGCCATGGCCGCCTTCCTCGTGGTCTCGCTGTGCGTGCCCGAGGCCTTCGAGGACCTCGGGCTCCTGTTCGCCGGCGCCTATGCGGTGGCCCGCGTCGCGCACATCGTGCTCTTCGGCCTGGCCAGCCGGGGCGACCCGGCGCTGCGCACGTCGGTCATCGGGCTCGGCATCTCGACCGCGATCGGCACCAGCCTCCTGGTTGGCGCGGCGTTCGCCGACGGCCTGCTCCAGGGGGCGCTGTGGGCGATCGCGCTGCTGCTGGACGCCGGCGGGCCGTACGTCTTCGGTGCCGAGGGCTGGAAGCTGATGCCGCGCCACTTCGCCGAGCGCCACGGGCTGATCATGATCATCGCGCTCGGCGAGTCGATCGTGGCGATCGGCATCGGCGCCGAGGCCGGCGTCGACACCGGTGTCGTCACCGCCGCCGTCGTGGGGATCGTGATCGCCGCCTCGCTCTGGTGGCTCTACTTCGACGTGGTCGCGCGCGTGGCCGAGCACAAGCTCTCCCAGGCGGCGGTCGGCCGGGAGCAGAACGAGATGGCGCGCGACTCCTACTCCTACCTCCACTTCCCGATGGTCGCGGGCATCGTGCTGATGGCCCTCGGTCTGAAGAAGACGATCGGCCACGTGGGCGACCCCCTGCACGGCATGCCGGCCACGGCGCTGCTGGGAGGGGCCGCCCTCTACCTGCTCGCCCACGTGGCGTTCCGCCTGCGCAACGTCCACACGCTGAACACGCCGCGGCTGATCACGGCCGTCGTCGTGGTCGCGTTCATCCCGGTGGCCGTCTCGGTGCCCGCCCTCGTGACCGTGTCGGCGCTCGCCGCGATCCTGGTCGCTCTGATCACCTTCGAGACCATCCGCTTCGCCGAGGCGCGCGACCGCATCCGCCACCAGCTCGACCACGGGCCCGGCTGAACCCCGTTCAGCCCTCCGCGGCCGCGCGCCCGAGCGGCACCAGACGCGTGCCGGCCGCCTTGAAGACCGCGACGGCGTCGTCGCCCTCCGACAGCCCCATCCTGTCGAGCGACATCGTCGTGATCTCGGCGGTCAGCCCGCCCACCTGCACGCGCGCCAGGTTCGCCAGGCGGACGACCGAGGTGATCGGCCCGCGGACGTGGTTGAGCGTCGAGTCGGGCGCGATCTCCCGGGCGATCGTGATCTCGCTGGGCCGCACCACCACGCCGACGGCGCCCTCCAGCTGGTCGCCCGAATAGACGAGCGCACCGCCCGGCAGGCGCACGACGGTGAGGCCGCCCTCCGCGCCGACCGCCTCGCCGGCGACCAGGTTGGCCCCGGTCAGGCTCGCCACGAAGGCGTCCGCCGGCCGGGCGATCAGCTCCCCCGGGGCGCCCTGCTGCACCAGCCGGCCCGACTCGAGTACCGCGACGCGACCCGCGAGGGCGGCGGCGTCGCCGAAGCTGTGCGTCACGAGCAGCGCCGGAAGTCCGAGCTCGTCGAGCAGCGCGCGCAACTCGCCCCGCACCCCCTCGCGTGTGTGGGGGTCGAGCGCCGCCATCGGCTCGTCCAGGAGGAGCACCTCGGGGTCGCGCGCGAGCGCCCGGGCGAGCGCGACCCGCTGGCGCTCCCCGCCCGACAACTCGCGCGGCCGCGCGTCGGCGAGGTGGCCGATGCGCATGCGCTCCAGCAGCTCGTCGACCCGCGCGCCGCGGCTGAAGGCGACGTTGGCGCGGACGGTCATGTGCGGGAAGAGCGCGTACTCCTGGAACACCAGGCCGACCGAGCGGCGCTCGGGCGGCAGGTCGATGCCGCGGTCGGAGTCGAAGAGCACGCGATCGCCGAGCGTGATCCGTCCCCGTGCGGGCCGGACGAGGCCGGCGACCGCTCGCAGCAGGCTCGACTTACCCGACCCGGAGGGCCCCACGATCGCGACGGTCTCGGCGCCCACCTCGAGGGTGAGCGTCAGGCCGAAGGCGCGCCGCGGAAGATCGAGGTCGAGGGAGAGGCGAGCCGGGTGGTCCACGAGGAGCCCAGTTTGACGGCGAGCAGGATCGCGGCGCTGACGACGATGAGCATGCCCCCGATGGCGAGCGCGGCGTCGAAGTCGGACTCGAACTGCGCATACACGGCCAGCGGCAGCGTCTGCGTGGTGCCCTGCAGGCTCCCGGCGAAGATGATCGTCGCGCCGAACTCCCCGAGCCCGCGTGCGAAGGCGAGGGCCCAGCCGGCCGTGAGCCCGCCCGATGCGAGCGGCAGGGAGATCCTCCAGAAGGCCCGGCCCGGCCCGGCCCCGAGGCTGCGGGCGGCGTCGACCATGACCGGATCGACCGCCTCGAAGGCCGCGATCGCCTGGCGGATGTAGAACGGGCTCGCCACGAAGGCGACGGCCATCACCACGGCGGCCTCGGTGAAGGGGATCGAGAGGCCGAGGGCGCCGAGCTCGTCGCCGAGCAGCCCGGCCCGCCCGAACGCCGCGAACAGGGCGATGCCCGCGACGACGGGAGGCATCACGAGCGGCAGCTCGATGAGCGTGATGACCAGCGCGCGACCCCGGAACCGTCGGGTGGCCAGCAGGTAGGCCGCGGGGGTGCCGACGGCCACGATGAGGAGCATCGCCGCACCCGTCGTCCGGGCCGAGAGCCACAGCGCCTCGCGCGCCTGGTCCTCGCCCAGCTTGCGGACGATCTGCGCCGGGGTCGTCTCGAGAAAGATCGCCAGGACGGGGACGGTCAGGAACACCAGCACCGCGGTCAGCGCAATGACCAGCAACGGGCCAAACCACACCCGCGAGCGGATCACGGCGGTGCGCCGAAGCCCCGGGCGCGCAGCGCGTCGGCGCACGGCCCGTCCGTGAGGCCGTCGACGAAGCGAGCGGCCTGCTCGCGCCGCCCGCTCGCGGTGACCACGCCGGCGCCGTAGGCCACGTCAGGTTCGAGCTCCGCCGGGATCGCGACCGCGCGCAGCCGCCCGCTCGCGGCTTCGACGTCGGTGGCGTAGACCATGCCGGCGTCGACCGCGCCCTGCGTGAGCTTGCCCACGACCCCTTTGACGTCGGGCTCCTCGCTGCGG
>JAEMRL010000421.1:735-2430 GCA_016463385.1 Thermoleophilia bacterium | reverse complement strand
CGGCGTCATCGCGATCGACAGGAAGCCGGCGAACCTGTCCCCCGTGGGATACGGCGATCCGGCGATCGGCGCGAGGGCGGCGCCGGGCGCGGTGGAGAAGCCCGCGACCCCGCCCGGGTCGGCGTTCAGGAACCCGTAGACCTGCCGGCCGTCGGGAGTCGAGGCGACGCCCTGCAACTGCGCGCCGGCGGTGGAGAACGGCGAGCCGGCGACCGGGGTGAGGCTCGCGGGGGCGCCCGGAGCGCTGATGCCGTAGGCGGAGACGCCGTGGGCGAGGGGCGCGGCGGCCGGTCCGCGCTCGGCGCTGTACAGACGCGTCGCGTCGGCCGACATCGCGAGGGCGATCGGCCCCCTGCCGGCCGTGGGGAACGGCGACCCCGCCGCCGGCGTGAGCGCGCCGGTCGCCGCGGCCACGTCGAGGACGGAGATCGAGCTCGCGAGCAGGCTGACGTTGCCCACGAACACGCGCCCGCCCGAGGGCGAGATCACGATCGAGAAGGCCTGCGTCCCCCCCGAGGCGAAGGGCGAGCCAGCCACCTGCGCGAGCGCGCCCGTCGCCGGGGCGATGCTCAGCACCGCCACCCGCGGCGCGAAGGTGGCGCCCGCCGTGTCCCCCGCGACGAAGACGCGCGATCCGTCGGGAGCGATCGCGATGCCCTGGGGGTTCTCGAGACCGGTGATCCCGAACGGGGAGCCGGGCACGGCGGTCAGGGTCCCGGTGCCCGGCGCGATGTCGTACACCGCGACCGATCCCTGGTCGACCGCGTTGTTCATGGCGGTCCCGCGGTTGGTCACCAGCAGCCGGTCCCCTGCCGGTGTCACGGCGACGCCGGTCGTGTTGATCCCGCCGGTCGCGGACGGGGAGCCGGGGACCGGCGTCAGGGTGCCCCCGGCGCCGATCGCGTAGCCGCGCACGCCGGGGCTCTGGCTGGTCGCGACGTAGGCGCGGCGGCCGTCGGGTGTGATCGCGACGCCCTCGGGCCTGGCGCCGACCGGGAGGGGCGCGCCCGGCACGAGACCTCCGTCGGCCTTCACGGTGAACGCGGTGAGGCTCTCGATGCCGTTGAGCGAGCCCGAGTTCGACGTGAGGACGATCCGCTCGGCCGCCGCCATCGGGGCCGCCGACAGAAGCGCGGTGGTCACGGCCACCCACGTTCCCGCGCGGGCCCAGCGGTGGAGGATCGCCATTCGCGTCGTCTTCCGGTCGGGTGACAGCCGCGCCAGCGTACGAGCGTCGGGTCCGGCGGCGCAAGCCGACGCCGCGAGGGCGGTCCGCACCCTCCGCGTCAGCCCTCCGTGGCGGTGAGCTCTCCGGCGATCGGCTGCGGCATCAGCTCACGCACCCGCTCGACCGGATGGCGGTCGAGGAGCACCATGAGCTTCGTCAAGGCGGCCTCGAAGGTCAGGTCGTATCCCGTCACCGCGCCGGTCCCGAAGAGCGCGGCGCCGGTGGCGTAACGGCCGGCCCGCACGGTCCCGGCGCCGCATTGCGTGGTGACCACGATCACCACCCCGTCGGCGCTCGCGCGCGTCAGCGCATCGAGGAACCACGGCTCGCTCGGGCCGTTGCCGGCGCCGTAGGCCTCGAGCACGAGTCCGCGCAGGCCGGGCCTGGACAGCGTCGCGGACAGGCCGGCCCGGTCGAGCGCCGGGTGCAGGCGCACCGATGCGACGTCTCCGGACACCCCACCCGTG
>JAEMRL010000421.1:0-725 GCA_016463385.1 Thermoleophilia bacterium | reverse complement strand
CGCAGAAGCACCTCGTTGAAGAGCAGGCAGACCTCGGAGACCGCCGGGCCGCGGTCCTGCCGCCCGGCGGCGATCGCGGTCGCCGTCGCGAGGTTCTGCCGGGCGTCGGAGCGGATGGCGGTCAGCGGGCGCTGCGCGCCGGTCAGGACCACCGGGCGGTCGATGCCCTCGAGCAGGAAGCTGAGGGCCGAGGCCGTGTACGCCATCGAGTCCGTGCCGTGGAGGATCACGATCCCGGTGTGATCGGCCGCGAGGCTCTCGACGGCATCGGCGATCGCGAGCCAGTCCCCGGGCCGGATCGCGGATGAGTCGATCGGCGTCCCGAACGAGGCGACGGTCAGGGCCAGCGGCAGATCGCCGGGCGTCCGCGCGTACTCGACAAGCTCGGTGACCTCGAGCGGGGCGAGCGCCCCGTCCGGGCGGGACGCCATCCCGATCGTCCCACCCGTGTAGATGACGAGGACGCGGTCACCGCCGGCCGGCCCGTACGTCCCGCGCACGGTCACCGACGCCGGGGGCAGCGGTCCGTCTGATGGTGGCACGTGAGATGCCTCTCGCGTCGCGGAGGACGTCGTCCCGAGACCCCTCGGGGCCGCGCCGATGCTCGGCGTCCCTCCACTGCATGTCAATGCGGACCCTCCGCGGGTGGTTCTCGCTCCGGTGGCTGAGACGGTCGGGGTACGTCTGGTCGTCTGCCCCGATCGGCTCCCCCGGGGCCTCTCCGC
>JAEMRL010000420.1 GCA_016463385.1 Thermoleophilia bacterium | reverse complement strand
CCTCGCCACCGCCCCCCAGGCGCGCATCGCGCCGGCCCAGCCCACCCGACGTCGTAGCCGGGCGAAGCCGAAGCCTCCGCGCATGCGCATCGTGGTGATCTCCGAGCTGCGGGGACTGGGCGGGCTGGTACTCGAGCAGGCGCTGCTGGACGGCGCGGCCGAGCCGCAGGCGAGCCTCGTGTCCTGGGCCAACCGGCTCGCCGCCGAGCTGGACGTGACCGGAGCCGGCACGCCGGCCACCTACCGCGAGCTGATGCAGTCGATCGTGGCGATCAACCGCCGCGCCTCGGCGGATCCCGGCCGCCCGATGGTCGCGGTGCCGCCCGCCGCGTAGGGCGCTCACCAGTCCTGGTCCCCTGGGGCCGCGGGTTCCCACCCGCGGCCGCGGGGTCCGGACGCTCCCCCCGCATCCGGGCTCGTCAGGCCCCTGCGGTCCCGATCGCCTCGCGGGCCGCCCGGATGCCGCTCCGCACGGCGCCCTCCATGGTCGCCGGCCAGCCGGTGGCCGTCCACGCGCCGGCGAGCACGACGCCCGGCACCGCCGTCCGTGTGCCGGGTCGGAGGGCCGCCTGTCCCGGACGGGCGGCGAAGGTCGCGTGCGGCTCCTTCACGACCGCGCTGGCGACGACCCCGGCCGCGCGCGCCCGCGGCAGCAGGTGGGCGAGCTCCTGCCGGACCTGCGCGGCGAGCTCGGGCCGTGGCACGTCGATCTCGCGGCGCGCGCCGGAGATCGAGACGGCGAGGTGATGGGCCCCCTCGGCGCGATCGCCCATCGCGGTGCGGTTGAAGATCCACTGCACCGGGCTGTCGACGACGGCCGTGAAGGCCTCGTCCATGACCGGCCGGTCGTACCAGACGTGCACGTTGACGATCGGCGACGACTCGAGGCCGCCCGAGGGCGGGAGCGCCTCGGGACACGCCTCGTGCACCCGCCCCGGCGGCATCGCCAGCACCACCGCCTCGGCCGGGATCCGCTCCCCGTCGCCGAGCTCGACCCCCTCGGCGCCGGCGCGCAGCACGGCGCGGCCCGCGAGCACCCGCCCGCCGCGGGCGGCCAGGAACGTGCGCGCCGCGGGATCGACCAGCCGGGTCAGCCCGATCCGCGACCAGCCGATCGCCGACCCACGCGCGGTGCGCAGGAAGCCCTCGCGGAAGACGAAGGCCGCGAGCGCCGCCGACACGCGGTCGCTGCGGTCGTTGCAGGTCGGCAGCACGATGAGGTCCCAGAACCGGCCGATCGCGCCCTCGCCCTGGCCGTGGCGACCCAGCCAGTCCGCGAAGGAGACGTCGTCGAGCGCCTCGGCGGCGGCCGGGCGCAGGGCGGCGAGCGCGCCGAGCGCGCGCACCGCGGCCAGCTTCTCCCCCGGCGACAGAAGCGGGTACGCCGCGAAGGAGGGGCCGAGGTGCAGCGGCGCCGGCAGGGCGGACGCGCGCAGCCGCCCCGTGCGCCCGGCGCGGTCGCGCACCGGAGTGTCGAGCCGGCGCTGCAGGCTGGTGTGGCCGATCGTCCCGAGCAGGGCCAGCAGCCCCATGTAGGCCGGGCAGCATCCGAGGAAGACGTGCTGGCCGTTGTCGATCTCCCGCCCGGTCTCGGGGTCGGTGAAGCTGAACGCGCGGCCGCCGAGGAAGGGGCGCCGCTCGACCAGGGTCACCTCGGCGCCGCGCCCGGCCGCCTCGCAGGCGGCGGCGATGCCCGCGAGGCCGCCGCCGCACACCACCACGCGCGGGCGCGCGCTCACCGCAGCGCTCCGGCGGTGCGTGTGACCATGAGGCGCAGCTTACGGGGCGCCGACAGGGCCACGCGGCCGGCGAAGACGTCGTGGTCGCGCGCCTCGATCTCGTCGAGGATCTCCCGGTAGAGGCCCGCCAGCATGGCGACGCACATGCGCGAGCGCCGGTCGAGCAGGGGCAGCAGCCGCTCCCCCGCGGCGAAGTACTCGCGCGCCCGGACGCCCTGGCGCGCCATCAGGGCCCGGAAGCCGGGCGTGAGCCGCCCGGCGACCAGGTCCGCCTCGGTGACGCCGTGCGCGGCCATCTCGTCGGCGGGCAGGTAGATCCGCCCGCGGGCGGCGTCCTCGGCGACGTCGCGCATGATGTTGACGATCTGCAGCGCCACGCCGAGGTCGGCCGCGTGGTCCGGGGCGGCGGGGTCGCGGAAGCCGAAGATGTGGAGGCTCACCAGCCCGACCGCCCCGGCGACGCGGTCGCAGTACACCTTGAGCGCCGGGAAGTCGGCATAGCGGTCGACCGTGATGTCCATCTCCACCCCGTCGATCAGCGCGTCGAGGTGGCGTCGCGGGATCGCGAACCGGCGGATCGCGTCGGAGAGGGCCACCAGGACGGGGTCGCCGGCAGTCGCCGTCCCCGCGACGCACGCGTCGAGGTCCCGGCGCAGGTCTGCGACCGCCGCGACGCGGCGCTCGGCGGATCCGCCCT
>JAEMRL010000419.1 GCA_016463385.1 Thermoleophilia bacterium | reverse complement strand
AGGCCGATCAGCAGGTAGGGGATGCCGTAGAGGAAGCGGTTGTCGTCGAGGCCGACGAGGAAGAGCACGCCGCCGACCGCGAAGATCAGGCCGATCAGGTACGAGAAGATGACTCCGGTCGGGCTCACCCGGCCTCCCCGAAGTGGTCCTCGAGCTCGGCCACGACGAGGGGCGCCAGGTCGTCCCAGGAGATGTCGTCCTCCTTCGTCACGCTGACGAAGTTCGCGGTCATGAAGACGTTCGTCACGCCGTCGAGGGCGAAGATGCGGGCGCCGAGCGGCGACTCGGCCGGATCGCTGCCCGCGCGGAAGGTCTGCGCCTTGCCCTCGGTCGAGGGCCGGTCGAGCGTGAACTTGATGGCGTTCGGGTTGGGAGTCGCCTCCGGCCGCACGTCGATCATCCTCTTGTTCTCCTCACGATTGCAGGCAATTTCACCCTTTGGGGGGATGCTCGCGCCCTTGGGTTTCGGCCGCGCTGGTCGATGGGGGAGGCACTGGGCCAGACCCAGGCCCCCATGAAAGGTAGCGGCATGGCAGGGTCCATCGACCCCACGCTCCGCTCGGCAGACGTCACTCGCGCACCCGCGACGTCGGCGCCGGACCTCTGTGGCTGGTGCTTCGGCGCCGGGAAGTACCTCGAGGCCCTCGACTGCGGTGTCGAGCACGTCTATCTCCCCGTCGTGTGCACGGGCTGCAACGGCAGCGGCCGCAGGACCGCCGCCGCCTGACCGACCCGGCCGGGTAGAGTGCCGCGGTGTCCGTCGCCGCGAACCACGACTCCCGCGCCCGCCTGACGACCCTCCTCCGCGAGCGGGCGCTCGTCCGCGAATCGGTGGTGCTCTCGTCCGGCCGGCGGTCCTCGTACTACTTCGACGCGCGCCAGGTGCTGCTCGACCCCGAGGGCGCGGCGCTGTCGGGCGAGTTGATGTGGCGCGACCTGGCCCCGACGGGCCCGCGCGCGGTCGGCGGGCTGACGCTCGGCGCCGACCCGCTCGTGTGCGCGGTCAGCGCCGTGGCATGGGCCGCGGGCGAGCGCGTCACCGGCTTCTTCGTGCGCAAGGAGGCCAAGAAGCACGGCCTCCAGCAGTGGATCGAGGGCCCCTTCATCGAGGAGGGCACCCCCGTCGCCGTCGTCGATGACGTGCTCACGTCCGGCGGATCGCTGGTCGCCGCGATCGAGAAGGCACGGCAGGCCGGCGGGGTCGTCGTGTCGGCGGCCGTGGTGATCGACCGCGGCGAGGGCGGACGCGAGGTCGCTGAGGCGGCTCTCGGCGACGCCCCGCTCTTCGCGCTCTACACCGCCGAGGAGCTTCTCGAGGCGGGGCGCTCCGGGGCGTGACGCCCGCCGCCACGGCGCCCTCCGAGACGGAGGCCGTCGTCGTCAGGGTGGCGGGACCGACGGTCACGGTGCTGCAGGACGGGCGCGAGCGCGAGGTGCGCCTGACGCCCCGCGTGCCGGGCGGCCCCGCGGGCGCCGGCGACCGCGTCCGGGTGCGCCACGACTCGGACGACGAGGCGATCGTCGTCGCCGTGGAGCCGCGCACCACGGTGCTCGAGCGCGGAGACGGCCCCGAGGGGCGGCCACGCACGATCGTGGCCAACGCCGACCTGGTGGTGATCGTCGCCGCGGTGGTCGACCCGCCACTGCGGCCCCGGCTGATCGACCGGTACCTCGTCGCGGCGACCATCGGCGGCCTCGAGGCGGCGATCGTGATCACCAAGACGGATCTGCCCCACGACGCGGCGGCCCTCCGGGAGGTGCTCGCGCCCTATCGCGCGCTCGGGCACACGGCGCTCGCCGGTGTCGCCAAGGACCCCCCGTTCATCGAGACGGTCCGCACCCTGATCGGCGGGCGCGTCGCCATCCTCGCCGGCCACTCGGGTGTCGGGAAGTCGACGATCACCTCCGCCCTGACCGGAGTGCCCCGGGCGGTGGGCGCCGTGAGCGAGAAGGTGCGCACCGGCCGTCACACCACGAGCGACCCGCGCCTGATCCCGCTGCCGGGAGGCGGAGCCGTGGTCGACACCGCCGGCGTGCGCACCTTCCACCTGCCGAAGATGGACCGAGAGACGCTCGAGTCGGGCTTCCCGGACATCGCGCGCGCGGCTGCCGGGTGCCGCTTCCGGGGTTGCGCGCACAACGGCGACGCGGGCTGCGCGGTCGTCGGCGCGGTGCCCGAGCAGAGGCTCGAGAGCTACCGGCGGATGCTCGCGGACATGCGCTGATCCGGGGCCGGTCCGCGCCTTGACCCGGCATCCACCCGCACCGTAAGTTTGTGCGGCACGGCACGATCCCCGCGCCGCGCTCCCGTGACCGAGACTCTGCTGGAGGATCCATGAGCCGTCCTCGTCGTTTCTTGCCCCCGATCGCCGGAGGCGCTCAGACGACTGGCTGGGAGGCCCTCGAGAAGTGGGTCGGCGCGGGTTCCGGTGGCGGCGCGGCC
>JAEMRL010000418.1 GCA_016463385.1 Thermoleophilia bacterium | reverse complement strand
GTCTTCCGCGCCCGCCGCCGCGGGCGCGGAAGACGAGGCGCGGGCGCAGCGTGATGGCGAAGGTCGAGCGGCCGAGGGCCGTGCCGTAGCGGGCGGCGGCGCGCGGGCCCGCCGCCGGCCAGACCACCCAGACGTACGAGCGGCCCTGGCGCAGGACGCCCTCGGGCACCTTCAGGCGCGTGTCGGTGGACCAGGCGTTCAGCACGCGGCGGTCGCCGCGGAAGATCTGGACGTTGTAGTAGGTCGCCCCCGCGGTGGGCCTCCATCGGAGCGTCGGCCGCTGCCAGGGCAGCCAGTCGGCGGCCTTCGGGCTCGCGAGCGACCCGAAGGCGGCCGCCAGCTCGGCCGCGGTCGGCGGCACGGCCGGCATCGGGGCCGCCGGGGCCTGCTGCTCCCCGGCCCCCGGGGTGTCGGTGTCGGGTGCCGGGTCGCTCTCCACGCCGACGCCGTCTCCGAGATCGCCGACGCCCCCGGGGCCGGGGGCCGGGAGCGGGACGGTCTCGACCTCCGCGCCCGCGCCGACGACGGCGCAGTCGCCGGGGGCCGCGAGACGGCAGGGGTCGGCCGTCGGGCGCGGCGCGAGCGACGGGCGTCCGGCGGCCTCCGGGGAGGCGGCCGGGAGCGGGTTCCAGATCGGCCCTCCGAGGAAGCCTGTGGGGACCGAGACGTAGACGTCGGCCGTGGCGACGGCCGGGGCCGCGAGGCCGGCGGCGGTGGCGGCGAGGAGGGCGAGGCGGGTGCGGCGCATCGGATGGCTCCGGGTCAGCGCCCCGGCGGGGCGTCTCACCCGCCTCTACGCGCCTCCCGGGGGGCTGGATCACCCGTCCGCGCGACCGGGCCCTCCGTCCATTAGGCTCGCTGCCGTGGCACCGAAGACGACACCCCCCGCCGAGCCCGCCCCGCGGCCCATGTCGCGCCTGCGCATCGTCCTGTGGGGGGTCGCGCTCGGCGCGGTCTGGGGCGCGCTGATGTGGGGCGCCTTCGAGCTGATGGGCCGCGAGAGCGGCGTGCGCGGTCTCGCCTACCTGTCGTTCACGATCGCGATGATCGGCGGCGGGGTGGCGGCGGTGTTCGGCGCGATCGGCGCCAAGCGCGAGGGCGAGCGGATCTCCCCGCGCGTGCCGCGCTCCGGCCGGCGCGGCCGCGGGTCCTGATCCGGCCCGGGCGCCCTCGCACCGGCCCTCCCGGTGGACTATCCTCGCCAGGTGACCGTGCTAGGCGGGGAGCTAGCGGTGCCCTGTACCCGCAATCCGCTACAGCGGGGCTTAATTCCCGTCCGAGGGGCCGGTCCCAGGGCTCGGTTCCGTTCAGAGCAGCGTCGATGGCGAGGTCCCATTCGGTGGACGACCGCGAATCAGGTCAGGTCCGGAAGGAAGCAGCCTTAAGCGGACCCGTTCACGCGCAGTGGGGTCACCTCGCCGGAGCCAGCGGTGCGGAACTCACCTTGGAATCGCGCAACGACGACGGGTGCACGGTCGCACTGATTTGAGAGCGCCCCGGGGGATCCGATGAGCGAGCCCGGAGCGAGCCTGTACAACCGCCATCGTCCGGCGACCTTCGCGGACATGGTGGGGCAGGACCACGTGGCGCGGGCGCTCGGCAACGCGCTCCGGTCGGGAAGGCCCTCGCAGGGCTTCCTCTTCTCGGGCCCGCGCGGCACGGGCAAGACGACCACCGCGCGCATCCTGGCGCGCTGCCTCAACTGCCAGTCGAGCCCCGGCCCGACGGCCGAGCCGTGCGGCACCTGCGACTCGTGCCGGCGCACGGGCCACCAGGACTGGCTCGACGTGGTCGAGGTGGACGCCGCCTCGAGCGCCCGGCGGATCGACGAGATGCGGGAGTGGCTGGAGACCGTCCGCTACGCCCCGGCGGCCTGCCGCTACCGCATCACGATCATGGACGAGGCCCACCAGATCACCAACGACGCCTCGAGCGCGCTGCTGAAGACGCTCGAGGAGCCGCCGCCGCACCTGGTGGTGATCCTCTGCACCACGCACCCCTGGGACATCCTCCCGACGATCCGCTCGCGCGTGCAGCACTACGTCCTGCGCAAGCCCGGCATCCCGGCGCTGGTGCGGGTGCTCGATCGAGTGGCCCGCGCCGAGGGCATCGAGACCTCCGAGTCGGCCCTCGACCTGCTGGCGCGCGCCGCCGACGGCTCCTACCGCGACGCCCTCGGCCTGCTCGATCAGATCGCGACCTACGGCGACAAGCGCGTCAGCGTCTCCGACGCCCTGGAGCTGCTCGGCGCGGTCGCCCGCGAGTCGATCTTCGAGCTGGTCGACCTGATCGCCGGTGGCGAGGCGGCCGGGGCCTTCGAGCTGCTCGAGGACACGCTCGACGGGCCCGTCGACCCCGAGCAGGCGATGCTCGGCCTGGTGACCCACCTGCGCTACGTCTGCCTGCTGCAGCAGGGCGCCCGGGTGCGCGACGAGTGGGCCTTCTC
>JAEMRL010000065.1:2400-9638 GCA_016463385.1 Thermoleophilia bacterium | reverse complement strand
GCGTCACCCGGGCGCCCGCCTCGCTCAGTCGGTGCGCCACCTCCGCGCCGGTGGCGCCGCGCGCCCCGATCACCACGGCCGTCCGCCCGGCGAGCGGGCCCAGCCGCACGCGTGCGACCTCGACCGCGCAGGCCGCGACCGACGAGGGCCGTGAGACCGGCCCGCGCGCGGCCCGCACCTGGCGCCCGGCCAGCAACGAGGAGTCGATGAGGCGGTTCAGGACCATCGCGGTCGCGCCCGCCTGGCGCGCGAGGGCGGCCGCGTCGCGCAGCTGACCCCGGATGCCGTCGTCGCCCGGGACCCGCGACTCGAGGCCGGCGGCCACGCGGAAGACATGGTGGGCGGCGTCCGCGCCGTGGCGGACGGTCGTGAGGTCACCGCCCCCGAGGGTGGCGCGCAGGCGCTGCTCCAGGGCCGCAGGGTCGTCGCCGGCGGGCCGGGCCGAGACGGCCGACCAGGGCGTCCTCGCCGGGCTCCTGGCCGGGACCGATCTGCTGGTGACCGCCACGTCGGCGGTCGCGCCCGTCGTCGGGCGCGCCGCTCTGCGCACCGCCCTCGGGGACGCGGAGATGCTGGTCCTCGACCTCGGGGTGCCCCGGGACGTGGACCCCGCCGGAGGCGGCCTGCCCGGACTTGCTCTGCTCGATGTCGACGCCGTCACCGCGGGCGCCGGCGGAACGGCCGACGAGGGCGCCGATCGGGCGGTCGCCGGCGCGGCCGGCGAGTGGATGGCCTGGTGGTCGCACGCGCAGGCCGGCCCGGCGATCGCCGCGATGCGCGCCGCGGAGGAGGAGCGCCTGCGCCGTTCGGTCGACGCACTCCCGGCCTCCGAGCGCGAGCGGGCGTGGCGGGAGGGACGGCGCTCCCTCGGGGCGCTGCTGCACCGCCGCACCCTGGAGCTGCGCGCCCGGGTCAGCCCGGCCTGATCGCCTCTCCGGACGCCGGCGCGCGCCCGTCGTGCTTGGAGGCGTAGAGGGCGCGGTCGGCCGCCGCGAAGAGCTCGGGAGCCGTCCGCGCCCCGGTGGGGAGGGTGGCGGCGCCCACGCTCACCGTCACCGGCGCGCCGATGCGCGCGGTGCGCGCGGCGGCGCGGTCGGCGGCGGCGGCGCCCACGGGGAGCGCGTCCTCCAGGGCGCACGAGGGCAGGAGGACGGCGAACTCGTCGCCTCCGATCCGGGCGACGATGTCGGCCTCGCGCCCCGACGCGCGCAGGGCGCCCGCGACCGCGCGCAGCACCTGGTCGCCGACCATGTGACCGCGCGAGTCGTTGACCTCCTTGAAGCGGTCGACGTCGATCAGCAGCAGGGAGAGGGGCTCCGCGGAACGGTCGGCCGACGCCACGAGCCGCTGCAGGTGGTCGTCGAAGGCGCGCCGGTTGGGGAGCCCGGTCATCGGGTCCTCCCGCGCCTGGGTGCTGAGGGCGTCGAGCAGCGCCTCCACACGGGCGCGGAAGGTGAGCACCGCGAAGGCGGCCATGGTGAACGCGAGGAAGAGGGAGAGGGTGTCGGTGAGCGCCCGCTCGGGCGGCTGCAGCGTGCCCATCACCAGGGCCTCGGCGACGAGCACCTGCCCCAGCACGAGGACGGTGTGCCGGCGCGAGAGGAAGCTGGCCGCGTAGAGCACCGGCCAGAGCAGGAAGAGCTGCGACCCCGTGCTGGCGTCGCTCGTGAGCAGGTTGAGTGCGGCGATGACCATCACCGAGAGCGGCGCGACCGCCGCGAGCAGGCGGGCCGGGGTCCGGGCGGCGCCGAACCAGGCGGCGAGGGCGATCGCGACGAGCAGCACGCCGACCACGAGAGACAACACGAGCAGCAGGCCGGGGCCGGCGAAGCCCGGCACGAGGATGCTCGCCAGGAGCACCCAGACGCCTCCCGCTCCGGCGAAGAGCGCCAGGGCGCGGGAGGCGGCGATCTGGTCGCGGGCGAGGACGGCGCGCCCGCGGATGTCGGATGTCGTCGCGGTCATGGCCGGCGGCGGAGGGTTCCGCCGCACGTCCTAGAAGTCCATCGGCTCGATTCGGCCGAGGTGGATCAAGTCGATCAGCCGCTCCACGTCCGACTCCATGTTGGCCCGCGCGAAGTTGCGCAGGTTCACCAGGAGGTCCTCGGTGCCGTCGTTCAGGGCGTCGTCGAAGATCTCGACCTCGTCCTGGGTGAACTCGCCGGCGTGCCGCCACTCGCAGTTCGGGCAACGGCGCTCGATGCGCCACGAGTCGCCCGCGCGCTCCTCCCAGCTGACCGGGTACACGAGATCGCTCTCGCAGGAGGGGCAGATGTGCAGATCGAGCGTGTCGCCCTCGGGAGAGAACCCGTGAGGGTCGGAGTCGGTCTCCTCGATCTCGACCTCCGCACCGGCGGCGACACCCTCGTCGCCCGGCTCGGAGAAGTAGACGATCTCGATGACCTTCCCCCCGGGGAGGGCGATCTTCTTGGTTCGGTAGCCCTTCATGGCTGTGTCCGTCTCTCGCGGCGCAATCGACCGCCGTCCTTGGCCGTCGTCGCTGGTTTACCAGATGGCCCTGGTATCGACCCCCGGTAGGTGAACTTGAGACGCCCGCAGGGTCTGCGCCGACACTGCGTCAGGCGTGGGTGAGAGCGGCCTCCGCGACCCGGTCGGCCTCGAACGAGGACCGCACCAGGGGACCCGATTCCACGTGCGCGAGACCGAGGTCGCGCCCCATGGCCGCGACGGCCGGGTACTCGGCCGGGGCGTAGAAGCGCTCCACGGGCAGATGGTCCGGCGAGGGGCGCAGGTACTGACCCACGGTGACCGGCCCGCAGCCGACCGAGGCGAGATCGGAGAGCACGCCCGCGACCTCGCCGAGCGACTCGCCGAGGCCGACCATGATGCCGCTCTTGGTGGTCAGTCCGGCGGCGGCGCTCCGCGACAGCAGCTCCAGGGTGCGCTCGTAGCGCGCCCCCGGGCGGACGCGCGAGTAGAGGCGCGGCACCGTCTCGGTGTTGTGGTTCAGCACGTCGGGCGCGGCCTCGATGATCGCCTCGAGGGCCTCCCAGCTGCCACGCAGATCCGGGATGAGCACCTCGACGCGGCACTCGGGAAGGCGCTCGCGGAGCGCGGCGATGCACGCGGCGAAGTGGGCGGCGCCGCCGTCGGGGAGGTCGTCGCGCGCGACCGCGGTGACGACGACGAAGCGCAGGCCCATCGCGGCGGCCGCCTCGGCGATGCGCATCGGCTCCTGGGGGTCGGGCGGGCGCCCGGGCCGGCCCGTGGCGACGTTGCAGAAGCGGCAGCCGCGGGTGCAGGTGTCGCCGGCGATCATGAAGGTGGCCGTCCCGCGCGACCAGCACTGGCCGATGTTCGGGCAGGCGGCCTCCTCGCAGACGGTCACGAGCTCGGAGGTGCGCATCAGCGCCTTGGTGCTGACGAACCCGCCCGAGAGGGGGTTCTTCGCGATCACCCAGCGCGGCAGCCGGCGCCGGTCGCAGAGCTGGCCCAGCTCGGCGGGGGCGACATCGACCAGGTCGAGCCCCTCCACCGGGCCGTGGCCCACCAGTTCGTCGCCGAGGAGCACGTCGGGGATCCAGCCCTCGGCGTGCGCCGCGGCGACCTCGGCGCGGGTCGGGCCACCGGGGATCTCGTCCACCCGGAATCCGCGCTCTCCGATCATGCCGTCACGGTAGCGGACCGGTACGCTCTCCGACCGAATGGTCCTCTCCGATCGCACCATCCGCGAGGAGCTCGCCTCCGGGCGCCTCGTCATCGATCCGTTCGACGAGTCGCTGCTGCAGCCCTCGTCGGTGGACCTGCGCGTCGACGGCGACTTCCGCGTGTTCCACAACAACCGCCGCGCCTACATCGACGTGCGGGAGGCCAACGACGATCTCACCGAGGTCGTGTCGATCCCCGAGGGCGAGGCCTTCATCCTCCACCCCGGCGAGTTCGTGCTCGGATCGACGGCCGAGCGCGTGGCGCTGCCGGACGACCTGGTGGCGCGCCTGGAGGGCAAGTCGAGCCTCGGCCGGCTCGGGCTCCTGATCCACTCGACGGCCGGCTACATCGACCCGGGCTTCGACGGCACGATCACGCTCGAGCTCTCCAACGTGGCGCGCCTGCCGATCTCGATCTACCCGGGCATGGCGATCGGCCAGATCTCGTTCCTCCAGATGTCCACCCCGGTCGACAACCCCTACCGGGGCAAGTACCAGGGGCAGAGCGGCCCGACCGCGAGCGCCTTCCACCGCGAGTTCGAGCGCGGCCCCGACTGAACCGGGGTCAGCGCCGGCCGGCCGGCCTCAGCCAGGAGTTGGCGACCAGGCCTCCCGCCAGCGCCATCAGGAAGGCCCAGGCGAGGGCGTAGAGCCACTGCTCCCCGGACCCGGCCACCAGCGGCGGCGCGTCGGGGCCGCCGAACGCGTCGATGACCCGCGCCAGGGCGACGAAGCAGGCGTGGATCGCATAGGCGGCCACCCAGGCGCCGATCGCGTGCGCGATCCGGCGGCCGGCGGCGCGGACGCCCGCCAGGAACCCGCCCACGGCGAACGAGACGGCGGCGATGCCGAGGCGCGCGGGCCACTCCCGGCCCGCCCCGGCCATCAGGCCGATCGAGGCCGCGAGGCCTCCCCACACGACGGCGATCAGGTCGAGCCGGTCGGTGACGCCTGCCCGGCGCGAGAGGAGAGCCGCCATCGGGCCATGCTACCCTCGGACCGGTACGGCACCCTCCGCCCCGACCCAGAAGGCAGGCGACGTGGACTTCTCGCCCATCCAGCTGATCATCGTCCTCGTGATCATCCTGGTCGTCTTCGGAGCCAAGCGCCTCCCCGAGCTGGGACGCAACCTCGGAGCCGGCGCCCGCGAGTTCAAGGACGGCATCACCGGCCAGAGCGACGACGACGCCGACGGCGAGGCGATCAGCGGTCCCGCCAAGCGGGAGGATGAGAAGGTCGGTTGATCCGGGGCGGGAGCGCGTCTGGCGCTCCGCCTGGATCCTGACGGTCGCCGGCGAGCCGCTCCGTGACGGGGCGCTCGTCGTGCGCGACGGCCGCGTGGCGCAGGTCGGCCCGGCCGCGGCGGTGCTCCGCGACAATCCCGGCGTGCCGGTCGAGGACCGCGGCGACGAGATCATCGCGCCCGGCTTCGTGGACGCCCACTGCCACCTCGAATGGAGCCTGCTGGACGGCCTGCTGCCCCCCGCCGGCTTCGCCGAGTGGCTGGGGGCGCTGCTGCCGCTGCGCATGCGGATGCTCTCCGGCGACTACGCGACGGCCGCGCGCCTCGGCGCCCTGAGGGCGCTGGAGGCCGGCACCACCACCCTGGCCGACTCGGGGCCGACCGGCGCCGGGGCGGCGGCCCTCGCCGAGTCGGGCCTGCGGGGGCTGATCCACCTCGAGGCGTTCGGACGCGAGACCGGCGCGCAGGCGGTGGCGGCCGCCGCGCGGACGGCGGAGGGCGTCGCCGCGCTCGACGCCGCCGTCGGGCCGCGCGGACGGGCCGGGGTGTCGCCGCACGCGCCCTACACCGTCGGCCCGGATCTCTGGGCCGCCCTCCGCGCCCACCCCGGGCTCTCCGGGCGGCCCTGGGCGACGCATCTGGCCGAATCGGCCGACGAGGAGAGCGTCATCGCCGACGGGGACGGGCCGCTCGGCGCCCTCTTCGCGGGCGCCGGCCTGACGCCCGGACGCTGGGACGGCCCGGCGGGCGCCGGGCCCGTGGCGCGCGTCACCGCGGCGGGGGTCACCGCGGCGGGACTGGTCGCCGCGCACTGCGTCCGCCTCGGCGACGACGATCCCGCCACTCTCGCCCGCGCGGGCATCGGCGTCGCGCACTGCCCGCGCTCCAACGACCATCTGCGCTGCGGGCGGGCGCCCCTCGAGGCGCTGCGCGCGGCGGGCGTCGCGGTGGGGCTCGGCACCGACAGCCCGGCGAGCGGGGGCGACTACGACCTGCGCGCCGAGGCGCGGGCCTGCCGCGACGCCCACGCCGGGCGGCTGACCCTCGACGACGACGCGCTGCTGCGCCTGATCACCATCGACGCCGCCCGGGTGCTCGGCCTCCACGGCGAGGTCGGTCACCTCACCACCGGCGCGCGCGCCGACCTCACGGCGCTGCTCCCCGCGGGGCGGGTGACCGACCCGCGGGCGGCCGTGCTCGACGCCGCGACCACGGTGAGGACCGTGGTGGTCGACGGGGAGGTGCTGCTGCGGGACGGCGCGCCCACCCGCGTCGACGCGGCCGACATACGTGCCCGTGCCGCAGAGGCGCGCGGGCGCCTCTGCTAGCGTCCCGCCGCAGTGCTCCTCGACCAGAAGCGCACCCGCCGGATGGTGCAGATCGTCGCGGTACTCACCTCCATCGCGTTCGGGGGGGTGATCCTCGTCGTGATGGGCCTCATCTTCTTCGGCGGCGGCGGGCAGACCCAGGCGGACATCCTCCTCGACGAGGCCAAGTCGCGCGTGGAGGCCGAGCCCCGCAGCGCGGACGCATGGGAGCAGCTGGCATCGGCCTACGCGGGCACCGAGGAGTTCGACCAGGCGATCGAGGCCGCGCAGCGGTCGGTGGAGCTGGAGCCGAACAACTTCCGCCGCCTCCAGACGCTCGTCTCGCTGCAGGTGCGCCAGAACGACACGGCGGGCGCGATCACCGTGCTCCAGGAGTACACCACGCGCAACCCGCGCAACGGCGAGGCCTTCCTCCAGCTCGGCCAGCTGGCCGAGGAGGCCGGGCGCACGCCCCTTGCGCGGCTCTCGTACCAGGCCTTCCTGCGCCTCGAGCCCGATGATCCGAACGCCGATCTGATCCAGCAGAGGCTCGACGACCTCTGAGTCGCCGGGCCGCCTGCGGGCCCCGCCCTCATCGCCGCTCGGCCACCCTTTGCTAGTCTGGCCGCCGCGGGCCGTTAGCTTAGTTGGTAGAGCAGGGGACTCTTAATCCCAAGGTCGAAGGTTCGAATCCTTCACGGCCCACTCGCGAAAGCCCCGCTCCGGCGGGGCTTTCCGCGTTTCCGGGCGCAGACGGTGCGGGGATCGGGCGACAGGGGAGTACCCTCCTCGCAGTGACGCTCGAGCTCGTCCCCCTCCGAGCCGTCTGCGGCCCGCACGGGGCCTGAGGGGACCGCTCCAGCCGGGCCCCCTCCGCTTCTCGGTCGCCGACAGGCGGGAAGCACGCGGAGGCCCTGATTGATCACCGAAACCTCGCCCCGGCGCGGGCGCGCATCGTCGCGACTGCGGATCGGCCTGCTGGCACCCCCCTGGGTGCCCATCCCGCCCCCCTCCTACGGG
>JAEMRL010000065.1:0-2390 GCA_016463385.1 Thermoleophilia bacterium | reverse complement strand
GTCCACACGCTGGCCGAGGGCCTGGTGGAGCGCGGGCACGAGGTGGTGCTCGTCGCCGCCCCCGGATCGGCGATCGAGGGCGTCGAGGTGGTGAGCCCGCTGGCCGCCGTGCCCGCCGTCATCGGAGAGGCGGCACCCGACTGGATCCATGCCCTGACGGGCGTGGAGGCGCTCGAGGACGTCGACGTGGTGATCGACCACTCCGGGCCGCTCGGGGCGCTGCTCACCTCCCGGCTGCCGGCGCCGGGCCTGCACGTGACCCACGGCCCGCTGCACGAGGTGCCCGCCGGCATCTACGCCGGCATCGCCCGCCACTCACCCCTGCTGCGGCTGGTCGCGATCAGCGAGGCCCAGCGCGCCATGGCACCGGGGCTCCCGTTCGCCGGTGTCTGCCACAACGGGCTGGCCCTCGACGCCGCCCCCTTCCGCGCGCGTCCCGAGGGGTATCTCGCGTTCCTCGGGCGGATGTCCCCGGAGAAGGGCCCCGCCGACGCGATCCGGATCGCGCGCGCCGCGGGCGTGCCGCTGCTGATCGGCGCCAAGTGCCGCGAGGAGGCCGAGCACGCCTACTTCGCCGAGCACGTCGCGCCGGCCCTCGGCCCCGAGGTCGTCTGGCTCGGGGAGCTGACCGCGCCCGAGAAGTACGAGCTGCTCGGCGGCGCACGCGCGCTGCTGTTCCCGATCGCGTGGCCCGAGCCCTTCGGGATGGTGATGATCGAGGCGATGGCGTGCGGCACGCCGGTGCTCGCCACCGCGCGCGGCTCGGTGCCGGAGGTGGTCGCCGACGGCGTCACCGGCTTCGTCCGCGAGTCGCCCGGCGAGCTGGTGGAGGCCGTACGCCGGCTCGGTGAGATCGACCGGCGGGCGTGCCGCCGGCGCGTGGCCGAGCGCTTCTCGGCCGATGCGATGACGGCCGGCTACGAGGCGCTCGTCCGCGCCGAGCTGGCCGGGGCGATCCCCGGGGTCGTGCCGCCGTCGCCGGAGGTCGCGAGCGCCGGTGTCTGACGCCGCGGATCCTCCGGCGATCCTCGTCGGCGACACGTCGGCGATCACGCTGATCGACGGCCTGACGTTCGCCATCTCCGACGCGCTCGGCGACATCGAGGGGGGGTCGTCGGGTCTGATCGCCGACGACACCCGGCACCTCTCGCGCCTGCGCCTGAGCGTGGACGACGCCCCCGTCCGGGCGCTCGGCGCCGCGCAGCTCAGCCCCTCGACGGCACGCTTCCGCGGTTTCGCCGAGCCGGAGGCGGGACGCGCGGACCCCTCGCTCGAGGTCGAGCGGCGGCGGCGCGTCGGCGCCGACGGCCTCGAGGACGAGCTGGTGCTGCGGTGGTGGGCCCCCGCCCCGCGGCGCGTGAGCGTCGGCCTCGACCTCGACGCCGACTTCTCGGACATCTTCGCCATCCGCGGCATGGACACCGGCTCGGCCGCGCATGCCGACTCGGTGCGCGCCGAGACGACCGCCGACGGCATCCGCTTCCACGACCACGAGACCGGCCTCGAGACCAACGTCCGCTTCGACCCCGTGCCGGACGCGCTGGTCGGCGGCGGCGCGCGCTGGGCGCCGGAGCTGCGGCGCGGTGAGCCCTGGCGGATGACGACCACCGTCGAGGTGGGGACCACCGGGCAACGGCGGCCGCGCGCACCGGCCGGCGGTTCGCGCCCGGCGGTCGGCGTGGTCACCGACCCGCCCGACCTCGGGCGGGGCTGCCGCCGGGCGCTGGGTGATCTCAGGGCCCTGAGCATGCCCGACCGGCTCGCGCCGGGCCGGCGCCTGGTGGCGGCCGGCATCCCCTGGTTCGTCGCCCTGTTCGGCCGCGACAGCCTGATCGCCGGGCACCAGGCCCGGGCCTTCCTGCCGGGACAGGTGATGGACACGCTCGCGGCGCTCGCCGACCGCCAGGGCCGCGTCAGCGACCCCGGCAACGAGGAGGAGCCGGGCAAGATCCTCCACGAGGTGCGGCTGACCCCGCGGGCCTGGCTCGGCGAGGGCACGGTGTCGGGAGCGCGCCCCTACTACGGCACGATCGACGCCACCCCCCTGTTCCTCATCCTCTACGGCACCGCCCTGCGCTGGGGCGCGTCGCGCGCGCAGCTCGAGGCGCTGCTGCCCGCGGCCCGGGCGGCGGCGGGCTGGATCCGGGGGCCCGGCGATCCCGACGGGGACGGCCTGCTCGAGTACGCGCCGATGGGCCCGCGGTCGCTGAGCAACCAGGCCTGGAAGGACTCCGAGGACGCGGTGCAGTTCGCCGACGGCCGCCTGGCCGAGGGCCCGATCGCCATGGTCGAGGTGCAGGGCTACGCCTATCGCGCCCGGTGCGAGCTGGCCGCCGTGCTGCGCCACCTGGGGCACGGCCGCGAGGCGGGGGTGCTCGAGGACGAGGCCG
>JAEMRL010000417.1 GCA_016463385.1 Thermoleophilia bacterium | reverse complement strand
CCACCCAGGCCTCCCCACCGAGCGGGGCGAGCGGGGCCCGGAGGGCGTCGAGGGCGTCCGCGCTCACCCCTCGTGGATCCGCGGGATCCGCGGGCCGACGGCGCAGGTCACCTCGTAGTTGATCGTCCCCCTCCATGCCGCGACGTCCTCGGCCGTGATGCGCTCGTCTCCGCGCGCGCCGATCAGGACGACCTCCTCCCCCACGGCCTCCGCCCCCTCGGGACCGAGGTCGACGGTGAGCTGGTCCATCGAGATCGTCCCGACCACCGGCACCCGGCGCCCCCCGGTCAGGACCTCGGCGCCGGCAGGGGACAGGCACCGCGCGTATCCGTCGGCGTACCCCACCGGCACCAGCCCGACGCGCGTGCCGCGGGCCGCGCGCCAGACGCGCCCGTAGCCGACGCTCTCGCGCGAGCGCAGCGTCTTGACCGAGGCGAGGTACGAGATCCACGACATCGCCGGGCGCAGACCGTGCTCGGCGGGGTCGCCGCCGAAGGGCGAGCAGCCGTAGAGCGAGATGCCGCAGCGCACCATGTCGAACGCCGCCGAGGGCTGCCGGAGCGTGGCGGCCGAGTTCGCCGCGTGCACCAGGGCGCCCGGGAAGCGGTCGCGGACGCCCGCCACCGCCGAGCGGAAGCGCAGGAGCTGCTCGGACATGAACGACGCGTTCTCGCCGGTGGTGTCGTCGGAGGTCGCGAAGTGGGTCATCAGGCCGGCGACGCGGATGCGGTCGCCGGCCGCGGCGGCCGAATCCACCAGCGCGGAGACGTCCTCGGGGCGGGCGCCGAGGCGCCCCATCCCGGTGTCGAGCTTCAGGTGCACGCCGGGCGGCTCCCCGGCCCCGGCCGCGGCCGCGCGGGCGACCGCCTCGGGCGTCCAGGCGGTGACCTCGGCGCCGGCCGACGCGGCGCGCGCCCACTCGCCCCCGGTCAGCGGGCCCATGATGAGGACCGGGGCGTCGATGCCCTCTCCCCGCAGCTCCTCGGCCTCGGTCACCGTGGCGACGCCGAGGAACGAGGCCCCGCCGGCCAGGGCAGCCCGGGCGGCGGGCGCGGCGCCGTGGCCGTATCCGGCGGCCTTGACCACGGCCATCAGGCGCGCGCCGCCGGCCGCAGCCGCCATCACGCCCGCGTTGTGGCGGATCGCGCCGAGGTCGATCCGGGCGACGGCGCGCTCGGCGCTCACCGGCGGCCCTCGGCCAGCGCGTCCGGCAGGGCCTCGAGCACGTCGGAGGCGATGGTCCCGTCGCCCCGGTCGGCGAGCTCACCGGCCCGCGCGTGCACCGCCACCGCGCAGGCGGCGGCCGCCAGCGGCTCCATCCCCTTCGCGAGGAAGGCGGCCAGGGTCCCGGTGAGCACGTCCCCGGTCCCGGCGGTGGCGAGCGCCGGCGAGCCCCCCGCGTTGACGATCGCCTCGCCCGTGGGCGAGGCCGTGATCGTGGCGCGGCCCTTCAGCACCACCACGGCGCCGGAGCGGCGGGCCAGCTCGCGGGCGCATGCGAGCCGGTCGCCGTCCACGTCGGCCCGCTCGCGTCCGAGCAGGCGGGCGGCCTCGCCCGAGTGGGGCGTCAGCACCGTCGGATGGCTCCGGCCCGCGAGGCGTTCGGGGGCGTCCCCGATGTGCCACAGCCCGTCGGCATCGAGCACCACGGGCCGCTCCAGGCGATCCAGCAGGGCGAGCAGCGCCTGCGTGGTGGCCTCCGCGCGCCCCACACCGGGGCCGAGGGCGACCGCCGAGACGCGCGCCGCCTGCGACAGCACCGCGTCCACCGACGCGGGCGCCAGGTGGCCGGCCTCGTCGGGCACGCCGGCGCACATCACCTCGAGCAGATGGGCGGCCACCGCGGGCTGGACCCCCTCCGGCGTGGCCACCACGGTCAGGCCCGCGCCGGCGCGCAGGGTCGCGCGTGCGGCCAGGCTCGCCGCGCCCGTCAGCCCCGGGGACCCGGCGACGACGAGCACGGCGCCGGAGGCGTACTTGTCCGCGCCCGCGCCCTTCGGCGGCACGGCCGCGGCGACCCCCGCGCCCGCCAGCCAGGCGACCGGCGCGAGCGTCACGGCCGTGGGCACGCCGATGTCGGCGACCACGACGCGGCCGGCCATGGCCGCGCCCGGGGTGATCCGAAGGCCCGCCATGTCGCCGTGGAAGGTCACGGTGAGGCCGGCCCGCACGCACGCGCCCTCCACCCGCCCGGTTCCGGCATCGACCCCCGAGGGGACGTCGAGGGCGACGACCGGACCGGCGTGCACGTCCATCCACGCGATCGCCGCGGCCGCGCACCACCTCGACCTCGCGCCAGCGCGTCATCCCGATGCCGAGCGCCTTGCCCACGGCCTCCTTGGCCGCGAAGCGGGCCGCGAAGTGCTGGGGCGGGAACTTGCGCGAGAGGCAGTAGGCGGCCTCGGCCTCCGTGAAGCACCGCTCGGCCAGCCGGGGGCGCTTGGCCAGCGACG
>JAEMRL010000064.1 GCA_016463385.1 Thermoleophilia bacterium | reverse complement strand
CCCCGCGCTCGAGCGCGCGTCGGGCGTCCTCGTCGAACTTGATCAGCTTTGCCATCTTTGGCCCTTCTCCTTGCGTAATCCGGATGTCGGCGAGCGCGGGACGGCGCCCCGGCTACTTCTTCTTGCTGGCGGCCTTCTTCTTGGCCGGCGCGTCGGCGATGCGCGCGAGGATGTCGTGCTCGCTGAGGATCAGGACGTCCTCACCCTCGAGCTTCACCTCGGTGCCGCCGTACTTCGAGTAGATGACCTCGTCGCCGTCCGACACCTCGAGCGGAAGCCGCTCGCCGTCGACCCAGCGACCCTCGCCGACGGCGAGGACGATGCCGCGCTGCGGCTTCTCGGCCGCCGTGTCCGGCAGAACGAGACCGCTCGCCGTGACCTGCTCCTGCTCCACTGCCTTGACGATCACACGATCGCCCAGAGGCTTGAGATTCATGGGCCCTCCCGGGTTCAAATGGGTGGCACTCCCGCACGTGGCCCGGGCGCGACGCGCCGGAACCTCGGGAACACTCTTGGCACTCACGGGACCAGAGTGCCAACCAGACGATACCGATCCCCCGCGCCGCCCGCCACTACCGGTCGAGCAGGCCCTCCAGCGCGGCCGCGACGTCGCCGTCGCCCGGCCGCACGAACACCCACCAGAGGTAGAAGGCGTCGCGCTGATCGGAGGTGATCGCGGCTGCGGGCGCCGGCGCGGGCGGAGGGTCGACCTCGAAGAGTCGCAGCGCGAGCGCGTCGGGGGCGAGCCCCTCCACCGCCCAGTGCGCGAGGGCGGCGGCGACGGCCGCCGGCGGGCTCTCCCCTCCGCCGGCGTAGAGGGCGCCGCACCCCGCGCAGGCGCCGGGGGCGGGCTCCGCGCCGTCCACGACGGCGGTCCCGCAGAGCGGGCAGACCAGCCGGGGCCCCGCCACCGTCAGAGCGCGAGCGGCAGGATCAGCGAGAGCGCGGCGACGATCACGATGCCCGCCGCGGCGAAGGGCACGCCGCGCGCGCCCTGCAGCCGCCAGACGGCGATGGCGATCAGCGAGCCCGCGACCGCGGTCAGCACGATCAGGGCGACCTGCCCCGGCTCGGCGAGCCCGCGCGACAGGCCGACCCCCGCGAGGACGGCGGTGAGGGTGCAGCCGAGCACGATCGACTCGATCCCGTCGGCCTCGCCGCGGCGCAGCCGCAGCGCCTCGTCGCCGAGCCAGAGGCCGACCAGCGCGTTCCACGCCGCCAGGATCACGGTCGTCTTGGCGCGCACGCCGTCGTCGGTGAGCCAGTCGACCGCCAGGTACGCGCCGACCGCCAGGGCCACGAGCGCGAGGGCCGCCAGGGGCGGCCAGGCGAGGCGCAGCGCGTCGCGCTGGGCCGGGTCGAGCTCGGACGGCGAGGGGATGGCGGCGGGACCCGAGCGCAGGACGCGGCCCGAGGCGGCGAGGCGGCGGCGCAGCAGCAGCGCGCCCCCGAAGACGACCGCTCCCGCCGCGGCGCCGGCCGCCAGCGAGGGCCAGGCGGCCTCGGAGGGGGTCGCCCCACCGATGCGCAGGACGTTGTAGATCACGATCCAGCCGACGACCACGCAGCCCGCCAGCCAGGAGAGCATGCGGGTCGCGGGGGTCGGCGGCCGGTGATCCACGGTCGTCACGGCCTCACCAGCCGGCCGCCATCGACGACGAGCGTGTGTCCGGTCACGTAGTCCGCCTCGAGGAGATAGCGGAGGGCCCCTGCCACGTCATCGGGTGACCCTACCCGCTGGAGCACCGTTTTCCCCGCGGCCCGCCCGGTGGCCGCCTCGCTCGCGCCGTCGGGCATCAGAACCGCGCCGGGGGCGATCGCGTTCACCGTGACCGAGGGGGCGAGCTCCTGGGCGAGGCTCCGGGTGAGCATCACAACGCCCGCCTTGGAGGCGCAGTGCGCGGCGAAACGCGGCCACGGCTCGAGCCCGGCGACGTCGGCGATGGTGACGATCCGCCCGAAGCCGGCCGCCCGCATGTGGGGAGCGGCCGCCTGGGCGCAGAAGAACGGGCCCTTCAGGTTGACCGCGAGGGCACGGTCGAACTGCTCCTCGGTGGTGTCCGCGAAGGACGCCGGGGTGAAGTCGGCGGCCGAGTTGACCAGCACCTCCAGCCCCCCGAGGGCCTCGGCCGCCCCGGCGACCACCCCGCGGCACCCGTCGGCCGAGCCGAGGTCGCCGCCCACCACGACCGCGCGCACCCCGGCCTGCCGGCACTGCGCGGCGGTCTCCTCCGCGGCGCCGGTAGAGGAGCGGTGATGGACGGCGACGTCGAGACCCATGTCGGCCAATGCGAGACAGAGGGCGCGGCCCACCCGGAGGGCCCCTCCCGTGACGAGCGCCCGGCGACCGGTGAGGGCCGGGCTCACCCGAGCCCGAGCAGGGAGGCCATGCGCCGGGTGGCGCGGCCGCGGTGGGAGATCGCCGCCTTCTCCTCCTGGCTCATCTGCGCCATCGAGCGGTCATCGCCCTCGGGCAGGAAGAGCGGGTCGTAGCCGAAGCCGCCGAGACCCCGCATGGCGGGGGCGATCGTCCCCGCGCAGCTCCCGCTCGCCACGTACATCCGCCCGTCGGCGGTCAGCGCGACGAGCACGCAGACGAACGCCGCCGAGCGGTCCTCCACGCCCTCGAGCTCCTCGAGGAGGCGGCGGCAGTTGTCGGCGAAGGTCGCGTCCGGCCCGGCGTAGCGGGCGCTGAAGACGCCGGGCCGGCCACCGAGCGCGTGGACCACCAGGCCCGAGTCGTCGGCGAGCACCAGGGCGTCCTCGTCGGCGACGTCGCGCAGCGCGGCGGCCTTGATCCAGGCGTTCTGGAGGAGCGTGACGCCGGTCTCCTCGGGGTCGAACCCGGTCGGCGCACCGCTGACGCGCGCGCCCGCGAGCAGGGGCTCGAGCTCCTCCACCTTGTGCGGGTTACCCGTCGCGAGGACGATCCGCACCGCGCCCCGGTCGCTCACGCCACGGCGACCGACTGCGCGGCGCGGAGCGAGCGGATGCCCGACTCGGCGAGGTCCAGCAGGGTGTCGAGCTCGGAGCGCGAGAAGGTGCTGCCCTCGGCCGTCGCCTGCACCTCGACGAGGGTGCCCGCGCCGGTCATCACGACGTTCATGTCCGACTCGGCGCGCGAGTCCTCGACGTAGGCGAGGTCGAGGAGCGGGACGCCGTCGACCATCCCGACGCTGACGGCGGCGATCGAGTCGGTCAGGGGCAGCCGCTCGAGGCGGCCGTCGGCCACCAGCACCGCGAGGGCTCGGTGCAGGGCGACGTAGGCGCCGCAGATGCTGGCGCAGCGGGTGCCGCCGTCGGCCTGCAGCACGTCGCAGTCGAGCCACACGGTCCGCTCACCGAGGGCCTCCATGTCGACCACCGCGCGCAGCGACCGCCCGATCAGGCGCTGGATCTCGGTGGTGCGGCCGTCGGGGCGCCCCTTGGCGACGTCGCGCGGCTTGCGGTCGCCGGTGGAGGCGGGGAGCATCCCGTACTCGGCGGTCACCCAGCCCTTGCCCCTGCCCCGCATCCAGCCCGGCACGTTCTCGTCGACCGACGCGGTGCAGATGACGCGCGTGCGCCCGACCGAGATCAGGGCGCTCCCGTGGGCGGTCTCGACGAAGTCGGGGATGATCCCGACGGGGCGCAGTGCATCCGGGGTGCGTCCGTCGGCTCGCATCGCCGGGGACACTAGCGGCGCACGAGGACGGCCCCGGCGGCGGACGGATACCATCGCCCGATGCCCGACGGACCCCAGGAGCTGGCCGCGCTCCTCGCCGGCGCCGAGTACGCCGTGGTGCTGAGCGGGGCGGGCATCTCCACCGAGAGCGGCATCCCCGACTTCCGCTCCGCCGGGGGCGTCTGGGAGGAGTTCGACCCGATGGAGGTCGCCTCCATGCAGACCTTCCTGACGAACCCGCAGCGCTTCTGGCGCTTCCACCGCCCGCGCATCGACATGCTGCGGGGCGTCGATCCCAACCCGGCCCACCACGCCGTGGCGGAGCTGGAGCGGCGCGGCATCGTGAAGGCCGTGCTCACCCAGAACATCGACGGCCTGCACGCCGCGGCCGGCTCGCGGGAGCTGATCCAGATGCACGGCGGCCTCGACCGCGGGATGTGCCTGCGGTGCGGTGCGCGCATCCCCTTCGACGAGCTGGTGGCCCGCGCCGACGCCGCCGAGGACGGCGTGCCCCTCTGCGCCTGCGGCTTCCCGCTGAAGAGCGGCGTGGTGATGTTCGGTGAGAATCTGCCGGCCGACGAGATCGCGTCGGCCTTCGATCACGCGGCCCGCGCCGACGTGATGCTGGTGGTCGGCAGCTCGCTGCTGGTCGCCCCCGTCAGCCAGTTGCCGGCGGTGGTGCTGGACGGCGGTGGCACGCTCGCGATCCTCACCGAGAGCGAGACGCCCTATTACGACCGGGCGGGCGTGCGCCTGCACGGACGCGCCGGGGTCCAGCTCACCGAGACGCTCGCGCTGCTCGACGCCCCGGGCTGAGCCGGGGTCAGGAGCCGGCCGGTGGGCCGCCGGGAGCGTCCGGCGCCGGCTCACCGGGGACCGGCATACGGGCCAGCACGCGGAACCCGCCCCCGGGCAGCGGCCCGGCGGCCAGCTCGCCGCCGAACATCTCGACGCGCTCGCGCATCCCGATCAGCCCGTGCCCGGCGTCGGCGCTGCCGGCGGCGGCGGTCGGCGTGCTCAGCTCCGAGCCCGCGTCCACCGCCTCCACCTCGACCCAGTCGGGTCCGTAGCGCAGCACCACGTCGAGCTCGGCTCCCGGTCCGGCGTGCCGCAGGGCGTTGGTGACCGACTCCTGGACGATCCGGAACAGCGACAGCTCGAAGGTGGCCGGCAGCGGCGGGGGCTCACCCTCGACGCGGTGCGTGATGCGCAGGCCCGCGCCCCGGGCGTTCTCGAGGAGGGGCTCGATCGAGGCCACTCCCGGCTGGGGCGCGAGCCCGTCGTCGGCCACCTCCGGGCGCAGCACGCCGAGCAGCCGGCGCAGCTCGGACATGGCCTCGCGGGTGGCGCGCTCGGCGCGCGCGAGGGCGTCGTCGGCGCGCGCCGGGTCGCGCGTCATGGTCAGCCGGGCTCCCCCGATCTGCAGGGCGACGACGCTCATCGAGTGGGCGACCACGTCGTGCAGCTCCCGCGCGATGCGGCCGCGCTGGCGCGCCAGGGCCTGCTCGCGCATCAGCTGGGCCTCGTGCTCGGCCAGGCGCGCGCGATCGCCCAGCACCTCCAGGTACGCCCACCGGGTGCGGAGGTAGGCTCCCAGGGCCACGGCGAACGTCAGGGCGCTGATCTGCACGACGTTGAGGAGCTCGAAGCCGAAGTGCGGCTCGCGGAACACGAAGATCGTCGCCATGCACGTCGCCCAGACGGCGAGGCCCGCCGGGAGCGGGCGGTGCGCCGCCACGGCGAGCACCGCCACGAAGACCGAGTAGCCGGTGTAGGCCTCGGTGTAGTCGAGCGCCAGGTAGGTGCCGATCAGCAGCAGGTTCGCCCCGAACACGGCAAGGGGGGCGCGGCGCATCCACGCGAGCGAGGCGCTGGCGGCGATCAGCAGCCCGTAACCGATCGCGTCGAGGCCGCGCAGCGCCGGATCGCACGGCAGGCACTCGCCGCCCTTCGCCGCCGTGACCGACAGGATCGCCACCAGCACGGCCAGCGCCGGATCGACCACCGCCGGGTGATCGCGCCAGAACGCGGAGATGCGATGGAGGGTGGTCACCGGTACGGCAGGGTACCCGCGCGATGAGCATCCGGGTGCTCATCGCCGACGACCAGCCGCTCGCCCGGGCCGGGTTGCGGATGATCGTCGAGAGCCAGCCCGACATCGTCGTCGTCGGCGAGGCCACCGGCGGGGCGGACGCGTGCGACCGCGCCGCCGCGCTGCGGCCGGACATCGTCCTGATGGACGTCCGCATGCCGGGCGTCGACGGCATCGCCGCCACGCGCCAGATCCTCTCGACGCCGGCCGCCCCGCGCCCGCGGGTGATCGTTCTCACCACCTTCGATCTCGACGAGTACGTCTACGACGCCCTGCGCGCCGGCGCGAGCGCGTTCCTCCTCAAGGACACCGAGCCACGGCTGATCATCGAGGCGATCCGGGCGGTGGCGGCCGGGGAGGCGCTTCTGTCACCGCAGGTCACCCGGCGCCTGATCGAGCGGTTCGTCCGGCTGCCCGAGCGCGTGGTGGAGGAGGCCGCCCCTCCCGGCGACCCGATCGCCGGCCTGACCGCGCGCCAGCGCGAGGTCCTGACCCTCGTCGGCCGGGGGATGACCAACAGCGAGATCGCGGCGGCGATGGTCATCGTGGAGGCGACCGTGAAGACGCACGTCTCCAACGTCTTCGCCCGGCTCGGCATCCGCGACCGCGCCCAGGCCGTGATCGTCGCCTACGAGACCGGCCTGATCCACCCCGGCGAGCGCCCGGCGGTGCCCGGGGGCTGAGGATCGAGCTCGGGGACGCCGGAGGCGATCAGCGCCTCGAGGGCGTCGACCGCGGGCGCCCAGAGCTGCGTGCCCGCACAGCGCCGGCATTCGGCCAGCGCCTCGGGGGCGCCCGTCCCGCGGCGGTAGGGCCGGTCGGTGGTCATCGCGTCCCACGCGTCGGCGAGGGCCAGTATCCGCGCGCCCTCCGGTATCGCGTCGCCCGCCAGCCCGTCGGGGTAGCCGCCCCCGTCCGGCCGCTCGTGGTGGCCGCGCACCCAGGAGGCCGCCTCGGGGCTCAGCACGTCGGCCACGATCTGCGCGCCGAGCTCGGCGTGGCGCCGTATCTGGGCGAACTCGGCCTCGTCGAGCGCGGCGGGCTTCAGGAGGATCGAGTCGGGCACCCCGATCTTGCCCACATCGTGCACGAGGCCCGCCTCGCGGAGGGCGTCGGCCCGGGGCTCGCTCCACCCGAGCGCGATGGCGAGGCGCCGCGCGAGCAGCGCGACCCTCTCGGAGTGGCGCTGGGTGTACGGGTCGCGGGCATCCACCGCGCGCGCCAGCGCGCGGAGCCCCTCGAGGCTGCGCAGGCGCTCGAGGCGGTCGGCGCGCTCGGCGTCGGAGATCTCGCGCACCGTCTCGGGCGAGTAGATGCACGCGAGGTCGCGGCCGTTGTGCTTGGCCCAGTAGAGGGCGCCGTCGGTGAGGCGCACGAGCGACGCGGCGTCGCCGGCGCGGCCCAGATCGCAGACGCCGGCCGAGACCGTGAGCGACACGCCGGGCGCGAGCGGGCGCTCGCGGATCAGCAGGCGGGCCCGCTCGGCCGCGGCGAACGCCCCCATCGCGGGGGTCCCGGGCATGATCCATGCGAACTCCTCGCCGCCGATCCGCGCCACCAGGTCGCCGTCGGCGGCCACCGCGCGCAGGCGGCGGGCCACCTCGGCGATGACCCGGTCGCCGGTCTGATGGCCGAGGCCCTCGTTGACCGTGCGGAAGTCGTCGAGATCGAAGAGCGCGAGCGACAGCGCCCCGCCCGACTCGGCCGCGGCGGCCGCCTCCGCCGTGAGGCGCTCGTGGAAGGAGCGGTGGTTGGGAAGCGAGGTGAGGTGATCGGTCGCCGCCTGATCGGCGAGGAGCCGGCGGATGTGCGCCTGCTCGACCACCACCGCGGCCTGCTCGGCGAAGCGCTCGACGCGGTCGAGGGTGGCGTGGGGGACGTCACCGCCGGTGAACGCGAGGCCGATCGCACCCCACAACCGGCCCGCGGCGATCACCGGGACGGCGGCCGCGGCGCCGAGGCCCGCCTCGGCCAGAGCCCGGTCGCCGGCCGCGTCGGCGCCGGCCAGGACCCGCACCCGCGGCCGGGCGGAGTCGTCCTGCGGCCGCCGCATGGCGCTCATGGTCCCGAGGCCCGCGGCCCCGAGCGGGCGCCGGCCCGGCGCGCACCAGACGGCCACGGGGGCCGCGCCGGCCTGGGCGCGCACCACCTCGGCCACCGCCGCGCCGCTCAGCGGTCCGACCTCGCGCGCCACGATCGCGAGAGTCTCCTCGAGATCCTCCCCGCGCATCACCGACGTCGCGACACGGCGCAGGGCGCGCTGCTCGTCGGTCGCCTCCACGAGGGCGGACACGACGCGGCGGCCGGCGCGGTCGAGCAGCGCCCAGACGGCCACGCCACCGAGCCCGAAGACCACCACGACCGCGAGGGCCAGAGTCACCAGGCGCCGCCTGCCGGCGCTCAGCTCGGCCTCGACGCGCGCCTGCTCGCGGCTGGTCGCGGCGCTCCAGGCGCCGATCGTGGTGTCGAGGGCGACGATGCGGGGGATCAGGCGCGCGAGCGCGAGGTCCTCGCCGGGGGTACCGGCCTGGAGCCCCGAGCCCGCGGCGATCGCGGCGATCACCGCATCGAGGCGGCGGATGGTCCGCTCCCCGGCGGCGATGGTGAGCGAATCGGCCCCGAGCGTCTCCCGCTGCGTCCCCAGCACGCCGGTCAGCCGGTCGCGGGCCTCGGCCACCTCGCGGATCGCGTCCACCGTGACGGGCACCGGCCGGCCGGGCGTCCGCAGCCGCCAGAAGTCGGACTCGACCGACCGGAGCCCGTCGCGGGCCTCGCCGAGCTCGTAGAGCGCCGCGGAGGCACGGGTCGAGCGGGTCTCCATGCCCGCCACCGCGTGGGCCACCGTGACCGCGGCGGCGGTGATGACGCCGCCCATCAGGAGCAGGACGCCGAGCTGGGCGATCTGGAGCCGGCGCATCCGCGCCGCGGCCCGGCGCCACTCCGGGACCTCCGCCGGCTCGCCGCCGCCCTCCGGCGCGGGAGGCGGAGGGCGGCGGCGTGGGATCACCCGACGACTATCGGACCGGGACCTCCCCGGCGCCATCGGTCCCCGGGCGGGTCCTGGCCGGGCCGGCGCCGCCGCGACGGGCGGCACGTCCCCCCGGGGGATGAGGCCAGGGGCTCAGGCGGCCCGCCAGAGCGCGTCGTGGCCGAGGGCGGCGCGCGTCGCGCGGCCCTCGGAGACCATCCGGAGGAGCACGGCCTCGGCCGCGCCACGGTCGGGCGCGTCGTTGCCCTGCGCGAGCAGCGCGGCGACCTCGGCCGTCACGAGCCCCTCGGGGAAGCGCTCGAGCAGCGGAGCGGGATCGTCGGGAGCCGGCCTGCGCGGAAGGCCCGGGGCGAGGTTCGCGACGAGGACGTCGTAGACCTCCGCCGACTGCCCGTCACCGGGCTCGAGGCGCCTCCCGGCCGGACTCAAGGACAAGGGTCGGGCCGGGTCGTTCATCTAAGCGCGGCATGGCCACCTCCGTGCTGCATCGGCGCTCCAACGAGACGATTCCGCGTGACGGCCCGCCTCAAAGCGATCGAGGGTAGGATCCGACGATGTCGCTTCTACAGATCAACGCTCGTGACTTCGGGCCCCTCGTGGGCGCCGCAATAAAGCCAAGGGCTTTCACGCTACTCGTAGGACCCAATAACTCGGGGAAGTCCTTCCTAGCGACACTCGCCTACGCATCTTCTCTTCCCCGAAGCGAGCAGTTCGCGACCTTTCCGCTTTCCAGCTTCCATCTGCCGAACGGTCCACGACTGTTCGACGATCCGGACTCCGCTCTCACGAGGGTCGCGACGCTGCTGCCCTTGGAAGCGCGGGAGCCCACGCGAGAAGCGCTTGAAAGGCTCAGGTTCGGGGCCCACGAGATCGTGACTGCACATCTGTTGGATTACGGGGACGCCCTAGTCCGCGAGATCAATCGCTGCTTCGGGG
>JAEMRL010000063.1:2316-9735 GCA_016463385.1 Thermoleophilia bacterium | reverse complement strand
ACGGGGACCCCGTCGAAGCCCAGGGCGAGGCCGCTCGCCGCGAGCTCGTGGAGCACCGCGGGCCGCCCGGCGCTCATCCGGCACCCCCGCGCCCGGCGGTGGCGAGCAGCCACAGGAGGTACGGCGCCCCGATCAGGCCCGTGACGACCCCCACCGGCACCTGGACGCCGCCGGGCAGCAGGTGCAGCGCGAGGAGGTCGGCCCCCGTGACGACGAGGACGCCGACGAGCGCCGCCGCGACCAACGCCGACGCGCCGCCCACGAGCCGGTGGGCGATCGGGCCCGCGACGAACGCGACGAACGCGACCGGGCCGGCGGCCGCGGTGCCCACCGCCGCGAGCGCGACCGCCACGGCGATCAGCCCCAGGCGCGCGCCCTGCGCCCGGACCCCGAGCCCGCGCGCCGTGTCGTCGCCGAGAGCGAGCGCCCGCAGTGGGGCGCGCAGCACGAGCGCGGCGGGCACGAGCACGGCGAGCGCGCCCGCGACCACCCCGATCTCGTCCCAGCCCGCGCCGTTCAGGCTCCCGACCATCCAGACCATCGCCGACTGGGCGTCCCGGACGTCGGCCCGGGTGAGGAGGTAGCCGAGGACGGCGTGCGCCATGAACGCGACGGCCACCCCGATCAGCACGAAGCGCGGGCCCGAGACCCCGTCGCGCCAGGCCAGCAGGTAGATCAGAACGGCGACGATCAGCGCGCCGCCGAACGCCGCGGCCGAGACCGCGATGCCCGTCAGCCCCAGCACCAGCAGCGCGAGGACGGCGGCCACCGACGCCCCGACGGTCACCCCGATGATGTCGGGGCTGGCGAGCGGGTTGCGCAGCACCGACTGGAAGATCTCGCCGGACATCCCGAACGCCGCGCCCACCAGCACTCCGAGCGCGAGCCGGGGGAGGCGCAGATCGAGCACCACGAAGTCCTCGCGCGCGGTGCCCTCGCCGAGGAGCGTGCGCACGACGTCCTGGAGCGGTATCGCGTAGGCGCCGAGCGACAGGCTGAGCGCAGCGATGCCCAGGACGAGGAGGAACAGCGCGAGCTCGACGCGGTGCGTCCGTCGCCGTCCCGCCGTCCGGGCGCGCCGGGCGACGTCGATCGCGAGCGCCGCCTCGCCGGTCGTCATCGGCGCACCGGGCGCGCACCGCGTACCACCGCGATCATCACCGGCCCGCCGAGCATCGCCACGACCAGGCCGGCCTCCACCTCGCCGGGTTCGGCGACGAGGCGACCGGCGACGTCGGCGCCGACGAGCATGATCGCCCCGAGGAGGGCCGAGTAGGCCAGGATCCAGCGATGGTCCGGGCCGGTGACGCGACGGGCGAGATGCGGGGCGGCCAGTCCCACGAAGGCGATCGGGCCGGCGATGGCGGTCGCGGTGCCGCACAGCAGGATGACCGCGGCCGCCGACGACCAGCGGGCGCGGTCGAGCCTCTGCCCGAGGCCGCGGGCCAGGTCGTCGCCGAGCGCGATGGCGTCCAGGCTCCGGCCGATGCCGATGCTGATCAGCGCTCCGGCGATCAGGAAGGGCGACAGCGTCACCAGCGTGCCGAGATCGCGCCCGGAGAGCGAGCCGACCACCCAGAAGCGGTAGCGCTCGAGGGTCTCGAGGTCGGTCAGGAGGATGACCGTCGTGAGAGAGGTGGCCGCCGCGGTGACCGCCGCGCCGATCAGGGCGAGCCGCATCGGCTCGTCCCCCGATCGCCCGATGGCGCCGATGCCGTAGACCACCAGGGCGGCGACCGCCGTCCCGGCGAAGGCGAACCACACCACCCCCGCCGGGCTCGCGACCCCCAGCCAGGTGATGGCGCCCACCACCGCGAGCGATGCTCCCGCGGTCAGGCCGAGCAGCCCCGGATCGGCGATCGGGTTGCGGGTGGTCCCCTGCAGGACCGCCCCGCACAGGCCGAGGGCGGCGCCGACGGCCACTCCGATCACCGTCCGCGGCACCCGCAGTTCCCGCACCACCAGGTGGTCGTTGTCGCCCGCGCGCGGGTCGAGGAGCGCGTCGATCACGACGTCCAGGGGGATGGAGCGCGCGCCGAGCGCGAGGCCGAGGAAGGCGACGGCCGCCAGCAGCGCGCCGGCCGCCCCGAGGCCCCCGACGAGGGCCGCGGGGCGCCGCCGCGCCGCGAGGGGGGCCCGGCGGGCTGCGGTGTCGATCGTCGCCACGGGACGGGTCGCCCCCGGGCGCGGCCGCCTGCCTGCGGCCGCGCCCGGGGAGGCGCCTCTAGGGCGCCTCGGTCGCCCGCGCCGCGGCGGCGAGGATCTCGACGTAGTCGTCGAGTCCCCAGGTCAGCGAGAGCGCCGTCGGGGGCGAGACCGAGGCGATGAAGCTCGAGCCGACGACCTCGGCGACCCTGCCCTCCTTCACCTGCGACATCGCGCGCCCGTGACTCGACGTCAGGAACTCGCGCGACAGCGCGGGCGTGTCGGCGAAGCTGACGAGGATGTCGCTCTCCAGCTGGTCGAGCTGCTCGTAGCTGAGCGTGTAGTAGAAGGTCTCCTCGCCGCTCGCCAGCTCGTCCACCGCCGGGGCGCTGGTGAGTCCGAGGGCCAGGGTCGCCTCCACCCGCGGGTCGGCCTTCCGGTACACGTAGAACGTCCCGGCCGAGTCCCAGACCATCGCGACGGACTTGCCCTCCATCTCCGGATTCTCCGCGGCCTTCTCGGCGAGGCGTGCATCGATGTCGTCGAGCAGGGCCGACGCCTCGGCGTCCTTGCCGAGGGCCTCTCCGACGATCCGGATGGTGTCCTTCCACGGCGTCGCCCAGGCCTCTCCGGGGTACGCCACGGTGGGCGCGATCTTCGACAGCAGCTCGTACTGCTCCCGCGTGATGCCCGAGTAGACGGCCAGGATCAGGTCGGGCTCGGCGGCCGCGATCTCCTCGTAGGGCGGCTCCTCGGCCGAGTCGGGGAGCACCGTCGGCGTCGCGGCCCCGCGGGCCTCGAGCGCCTCGGCGATCCATGGCAGCACGCCGTCCTCGTCGCCGCCGTAGCTCTGGAACGGGATGGCGACCGGCACCACGTCGAGTGCGATCGCGGCGTCCGCGCTGCCCCAGCCCCAGGTGGCCACGCGCTCGGGGGGCTTCGTGATGGTGGTCGAGCCGAAGGCGTGCTCGATGGTGACCGGGAACGACGCGGCCGTCGCGCCGGAGGTGCCGGAGCCGCCCGTCGCGGCGTCCTCGCCGCAGGCGGCGAGGACGAGTACCGCGCAGAGCGCACCGACGAGGATGAGGAGACGCGCCACACCGACCTCCGTATTAGGTTGACCTAACTCAAATACTTCGGGGCGGCAGCGTACCGTCGGTTACCATTAAGTCAATGGCTGTTACCGGAAGAAGGATCGGACCGCCGGAAGCCCTGTCCGCGACGCTCCGTCGCGCTGTGGAGGCGCTTCCGGAGATCGGGAACCCGCTCGCCGGTGGCCCCGGGCACGTGCGCGTCGCCGATCTGCCCGGCTCCCCGGAGGTCGTCGGGGCCCTGCTGGGCGCGACGGGCGCGGACGATCCGCGGGTGCGCGCGGCCTGGCTCGTGCACGGGCACGCGTGGCGTTCGGCCGCCCCGGCGATCGCGTGTCTCGCGCTCGGGGGCCGGGCTCCCGACGCCGGACCGCAGAACGTCGCGCTGCACGTGGACGCAGGGGTGGCGCGGCTGCGGCTGGTCGATCCCGAGCGTGACGTCGGTGGCCCGGTGGGGCTTCGTGAGTCGCTGGCGGCGAACATGGCCGTCGTCGTGGCGCTCCCGGAGCTCGCCTGCCTCGGCGCGCGGGCCCGCTGGTCCCTCGCCGGCGATGCCGTCGTCGGCGCCGCGCTGTACGTGGGGCTGTGCCTTGCGGGATCCGCCGAGGCGGTGCGCCTCGCGATGGCCATGGCCGGTGCGGGGCCGATGGCCGTGCCGCTCGGCCTGATCGATCCGGCGCCTCCGGGGGAGGACGGGATCGCCCGCCGGCGCGCGTCCTGCTGTCTCGCGCACCGCGAGGGGCTCGACCTCTGCCCGGGCTGCCCGCGCCGCGTACCGCGGCGCGGGCAGCGGTGCGGCTAGTCCTTCGTGGCCGTCCGGTCGAGGAACCGCAGAAGGGCCCAGCCGCCCGGCAGGAGGCAGGCTGCGAAGAACAGCTTCACGATGTCGCCCGGCACGAACGGCTCGATGCCCAGCTCGTATGCCGAGCTCCAGCCGAGGGCCTCGTCGGCGCCCGGCGGGGTCCAGCGGGCGAGCCAGGACGCGCCGAAGGCGTAGATCGCCGCGTTCGCGATCAGCATGACCCCGACCATCGTCATCAGGTTCTTCGAGGCGCCGCGGTCGGCGAACCAGCCGACGATGACCGCGCAGACCAGGTAGCCCACGAGGTATCCGCCGGTCGATCCGGTGACGTAGTCCCACCCGCCGCTCCAGTCGGCGAAGACGCCGAGGCCCGCCACGCCGATGCCCAGGTAGAGGGCGAGCGCGAGGAAGGCCCGCCGCAGGCCGAAGAGCCCGCCGATCAGGAGCGCGCCGAAAGTGCCGCCGGTCAGTGGGACGGGGTACCAGGGGATCGACACCTGCGAGGCGAGCGTCATCAGGCCGGCCCCGGTGGCGATCAGGGCGACGTCCAGGGCGAGCGCCATCGATCGCTCGGAGGGCCGGGGGAGCGCGCTGTCGATCAGGGCGCCGTCGAGAGCGGTGCGTTGGGAGATCTGGTCCTCCTGGGTGCGTTCGGGGGTCGTCGTCACGGAGCACGCTACACAGGCGTGACGTGCGTGCCGCGTGGCGGACGTCCCAGATCACCCCGCGGTTCGTCCGGGCGTCCGCGGGTGTCGCTCCGGCCGCGACGTCATGATGGGGCGGCCAGGCCCGGCCCTCCGCCGCGCCGTCACCTCCCGTCCCAGGGGATCCCCGTGCGCGTGACCCTCATGCACGATCCGTCCGCCGGCGACGCGGACCACGGCCGTGAGGCCCTGACGGCCGCCATCGCGCAGGCGGGCCACGAGGTGCGTTACGCGTCGACCGACGAGGACTGGGCGGCGGCGCTCGACGGAACGGCCGATCTGATCGTCGTCGCGGGCGGCGACGGCGTCATCGCCGAGGTCTTCACGGCCCTGGCGGGTACGGGCGCCCGCGCGGCGCTGCTGCCCCTCGGCCGGGCGGACAACATCGCCCGCACGCTGGGGATCGACGAGGGCGCCGACCCGGCGGATCTCGCGCGCGGCTGGAAGCGCGGCGAGCGGCGGCGCTTCGACATCGGGCGCCTGCGGTCGCCGGACGGGACGAGCCGCTTCGTGGAGTCGGTCGGCGGTGGACTCTTCACCGACCTGCTGCTGCGCGCCGGGGCGGCGTCGGCGGATCCGGGCGCCGACGCGGGCGACGCCCACGCTCTCGGGTCGTTCCGGGAGGTGCTCGCCGCGGCGGGAACCCACCGCTGGACCATCGGGCTCGACGGGGTCGATCTGTCGGGCGGCTATCTGGGCGTCGAGGTCATGAACACGCGCCAGATAGGCCCGCGGATGCGCATCGCGCCGGGCGCCGACCCCGGCGACGGCCTGCTCGATCTGGTGCTGATCGGCGAGGAGCAGCGGGAGGCCCTGGAGGCCGTGGTCGAGGCGATGGCGGCCGGCGACCCGGCGCCCGCGCTCGACCTGCCCTCGCGCCGCGGGCGGTCGCTGCGGATCGGCGTGCCGGCCGGATGCCGGCTCCACATCGACGACGAGGTTCGCGCCACCGAGGGTCCGGAGGACGTCCTCGTCACGATCGGCGATGCGCGCATCGAGGTCGTCGTCCCGCGGTGACCCGGGGCCGGGCGCAGAAGGGAGGCGCCCGACCTCGACGCCTCCCCTCCGGGCCGCGCGGTGCCGGGAACACCCGCCGGCGGTGCGCGATGGGCCGCCGGTACCCACCCGGAGGCCGCCGGACACCTGCTCGAGCACAGCTCGATCGCGCCGTCCGTCTCGACGCCGGTGCCCCTCCGGCCGAGGTCAGCGCGCCGGTGGCCCGCCCGGTGGCGGTTGCGCCGGGGGACGGCCCGGCGCCGGGCGGCTGACCGCCAGCATCCGCTGCACCCTGCGCCACATCGCCGCGTCGGCGGCGAGGTGCTCGACGGGGATCTCGCCGAGCACCTGGAGCAGGACGGCGCGCGCGTCCTCGATGCTCTGGGGTCCGCGATCGCCCCACGGGTCGCCTGAGCCGATCGCGTACGTCGCCGCCGGCTGCGGGGTGTCGTAGGCCAGCGCCTCCATCGCCTCGAGGATCCCCTCCAGGCGCGTCCGGGTCACCCCGATGCCCGACGCGCGCACCACCTCCTGGACGATGAACGCCCCCACCGCACCGGCGGCGCCGAGGACGGCCAGCACGATCAGGACGGTGGTCGAGCCCTCCATCTCAGCTCCCGGCCGGCGGCAGGGAGGACGGCGCCACGGGCGCCGTGCGCGCGGCGGGCGGCGCCGCCGGGCGCGGGGGCGGGGGCCCCGAGGTCGCCGAGGCGGGACCCGGCGCGCGCACGGCGGCGAGGAGCGCCTGGGCGGTCGCGTACTCCTCCTCCAGGCGCTGGAGCCGGCGGTTGACCCCCGCGATCAGCCCGCACCAGGCGATGGCGGCGACCGCCAGGAAGAACCGGCCGGTCCCGTCGATCGCGTCGCCCGTGGTGGCGACGTCGATCAGCAGCGGCGCCAGCGTTGCCGCCAGGGCGACCGCGCTCAGGCGCATCCATCCGGTCGCGCGCCCCATCCGCCACCCGTAGACCCGCTCGAGGCGCTGGGCCGGATCGGCGACGCCGGGGGCCCCGAGGTTGATGACGACAGCGCCGAGCAGCGGACCGGGCATCGGCGCGGAGCATGGCGCGTGGCGCGGGGACCGTCAACGCCCGCGCCCCCGTGCCGGGGCCGGGGCGCACGCCGTCGATGCGGTCAGTAGGCCTTCGCGGTGAGGGCTCCGTCGACCAGCAGTTCGGCGCCGCTCACGAACGACGCGTCGTCGGACACCAGGAACACGACGGCCTGGGCCACCTCACGCGGCCGGGCGATCCGCTTGATCGGGTAGGCGCCCTCCATCTCGGCGCGGGTCGCCACAGGGTCGTCGCTCGCGGCGAAGTACTCCAGGATCATCGGGGTCTCCATGTCGCCCGGCAGCACGCAGTTGACCCGGATGCCGGCGGCGGCGTAGTCGACCGCCAGGGCGCGCGTGAGGCCGAGGACCCCGTGCTTGGTGGCCGTGTACGAGGTCAGGAAGGGGTCGCCGGTCTGGGACAGGATCGAGCCGACGTTGACGATCGCGCCGCCGTGGCCGCCCTCGCGCATCGTCCGGATCGCCGCCCGGCAGCCGAGGAAGACGCCGCGCATGTTGACCGCGTTGACCTCCTCCCAGTCCTCGAGCGAGGTGTCGTGCAGCGGCCCCTCGGGGCCGAGGATGCCGGCGTTGTTGACGTAGGCGTCGAGGCGCCCGCCGGCGAGGCAG
>JAEMRL010000063.1:0-2306 GCA_016463385.1 Thermoleophilia bacterium | reverse complement strand
CGCGCACGCCTGGGTCGAGGTCTGGGTCGATGGCGCGTGGAAGGCGATCGACCCCGGCAGCTCCGCCCCCTCCGCTTCGAGCGACGCACCGTCGGCGGCGTCGCGGCCGACCGCCACGACGCGCGCCCCCTCCGCGGCCATCAGCAGCGCGGTCTCGCGACCGAGCCCCTTGGTCGCCCCGGTCACGACGATCCCCATGCCCTCGAGCCGATCCGCCATTGCCGCCCCCTCCCGTCGATACTCGCCGGCCGGAACCTACCGGCCGGCGAGCCGGCGCCGCACCTACCCCAGATCGGCCGCCGTCAGTGTCCCGGCGCGCAGGTCCTCGCCCGAGAGGCCGATCTCGAGGCGCCGTATCAGCGCGTTCGAACGCCGCACCGCCGCCTGGGCGATCCGCTGGTTGATCGCCAGCTGGGCGGCGCTGAGGGTGACCGACGACGGATCGCCGGTGCCCGTGCGCGGCGGGATCACCGTGACGCTCGCCGCCGGCTCGGCGACGGGCACCGCCGCCAGGACCTGCAGGCGGTCGAAGAGCTTGCCCTGGGTGACGGCGCCCGTGCGCACGTCGCCGCCGGTCAGCCCGGTGTCCAGGCGCGACTCGATCCCGTCGGCCCGGCGGATCGCCGCCTGGTAGATGCGCTGGTTGATCAGGAGCTGCGCGGCGCTCAGCGTCACGGGGTCGCCCGTCCCCTGGCGGCCCGGATCGACGATCGGCGCGGGGTCGGCGGGCACCGAGGGCGCGAGCGACACCGCGGCGGTCGCGGTCGTGATCCCGAGGCCGAGCTGGCCGCCGCCGACCGAGTATCCGCAGAGGTCGCGGGTCTGGAGCCCTCCCCCGAGGCGCCCCTCGACGGCGTTCAGCCGGCGGATCGCCGCCTGCCCGATGCGCTGGTTGATCAGCAGCTGCCCGCTCGTGAGCGTGATCGGCCCCGTGGCGCCCGAGGGGGCCGGCGGCAGCGGCACGCTCTTGCATGCCGGCGTCGACACCGGCGCGTCGCCCAGCAGGTCACGGCGGAAGGTGTTGCTGGTTCCGGCGACGGTGCCGGCCACCAGGTTGGTCGCGACCGATGCGAAGGCGACCCAGCGTCCGTCGCCCGACATGGTCGCGAGCGTGGACAGGCCGTCCGCCGGGGCACCGCCGACGCCGGCCGCCCGGCTCACGAGCTCGGTGGTGCCGGCGGCCGGATCGCGCACGAAGACGTCTCCGTCGGGGTTGTCGCCGGTGGCGAGGTTCGTCGCGACCGACGCGAAGACCACACGGCCGTTGTCGGAGACCATCGGGCCGTAGTTCTCCGCCGGGGGACCGGCGTTCGCGGGCGCACCCGAGGGTCCGTCGGCCCGGTTGACGAGCGTCGTCGTCGCCAGGTCGAGGTCGCGCAGGAACACGTTCTCGGCGCCGTTGTCGTCCTCGGCGGACAGGTTGTTCGCCGCCGACGAGAAGGCTACGTAGCGACCCGACGGCGAGATGCCGCTGTCCGTCGAGACGCCGTTGGCCACCGCACCGCCGGCTCCGTCGGCGCGGCTCACGAGCGTGATCGTGTCGTTCGCCAGATCCCGGACGAAGACGTTGAAGACGGAGTTGTCGTCCTCGGTGGAGAGGTTGTTGGCACCCGAGGGGAAGGCGACGCGCGTGCCGGAATCGGAGATCGACGGGGACCGCGCGTTGCCGTTGCCCGCGGCGCCGGTGGGGCCGGGCGAGCGACTGACCAGCGTGGTGGTGCCCGCCACGAGGTCCCGCACGAAGACGTTCGTGAAGGTGTCGATGTCCTCGCCGGAGAGGTTGTCGGCATCCGACAGGAAGACGACGTGACGGCCGTCCTTCGAGATCATCGGGCTCGACGAGTGGTCGTTCCCGCCCGCCCCCGCCGGTCCGGTGGCGCGGCTGACCAGCGTCGTCGTGCCGAGCAGCAGGTCGCGTACGAACACGTCGTCGTAGGGGTCGGGGTCGTCCTCGTCGGACAGGTTCGCCGCGTCGCTCGCGAAGGCCACGAAGCGCCCGTCGGACGAGATGGCCGGGTTCGCGGAGTCGGCGTTGGCGGCCGGGCCGGCGACTCCGGTCGCCCGGCTCACGAGGGTCGTCGTGCCGGTCAGCAGGTCGCGCGCGAAGACGTTGGTGCGCGCGTTGTCGTCCTCGAGGGACAGGTTGTCCGCGCCCGACTGGAAGACGACGATCCGTCCGTTCGCCGAGATGCCGGCCTGTCCCGGCACGCTGCCCTCGGTGCTCGCGGGTGCGCCCGCCGGTCCGTCGGCCCGCGAGACGAGGTCGAGATCGCCGGGCGCGGCGACGGCGGGTGCCGCGAGGGCGG
>JAEMRL010000062.1:6081-9758 GCA_016463385.1 Thermoleophilia bacterium | reverse complement strand
AGACCTCGAGCTTCTTCCAGGTGCAGAAGCCGAAGACCGGCCTCTGGCGCGTGCGTGTCGTCCGCCTGAAGACGGGCGCGCCGACCGACCGGGCCACCACCACCGTGACGGTGCAGAAGAGGCGCTGAGCACTCGGCGCGGGGCCCCTCGGGGCCCCGCGCCATCGTTCTCTCAGCGCGTCGCGGTCAGCAGGTAGCCGCCGGAGCGGCGGCGCTCGGTCGCGTCGGCGCGCACCTCGACCCACATCGTCGCCGCGGTCGGGCCGTCGTTGAGGATCCGGAGCGTCTCCGTGGCCAGGCGCGGCCGGCGGCCGGCGCTGATCAGGTCGGCCCCGTCACCGCCGAGGACGGACTCCGCCGTGGGCTGCCACGCGTAGAGGTCCACCGGCAGGCGCCCGCGCGCCGCGAGCCGGACCGTCACCTGACCGCCGGGGGGCAGCCGCAAGGGGTGCACGTCGCGCGGGTCGACCGCCGTGTCGAGGCGACCGGCCACGGTCGCCGTCCGCGCGCGCTGCAGCAACGTGGGCCGGGCGGGGATCGCCCCGGTCCCGTCGATCCAGCGGACGTCGTCGTCGGGCTCCGGCGAGTCGGCAGGGGGCGCCGCCCTCCCGAGCGCCGCCGCGAGGTCGAGTGCGCCATGGCCCGTCGAGCTGTCGCGTCCCGGCGCGCCCAGGTCGCGGGCGGTGAGCCGCAGCACGGATGCGACCTGGTCGGGCGAGAGCCCGGGGCGCTCGGCGAGGATCCACGCCGCCGCCGCGGCGACCATCGCCGCGGCGAGGTGGGTGCCGTCCTGGCGCGCATAGCCGTCGGCGGCGCCGTCGGTGAGATCGCGGGCGAAGGGGGTGGCCGCGAACACCGATGCCCCCGGGGCGGCGATGTCGGTCCGCGACCCGGCCGCGGAGATGCCGGCGGGACCGCCGGCGGAGTCGAGGGCGGCGACGGTCAGGACGTGGAGGCCGTCACCGGCCCGGATCGGCGCCGGCCGGAGGGGCCCGTCCCCCGCCGGCGCCACGACGAGCGCCCCGGCCCCGGTGGCCTCGGCCACGGCGTCGCCGAGCTCATCGCACCGGGCGGCGCCCGTGAAGGGCGCGCCGGCCAGCACGACGCCAGCCCCGTCGCCCGCCGCCCGCCGCATCGCGCGTGCCGCATCGCGGCAGGTGCCGTCGGTTCCATAGACCCTCACGCGCGCGCCCGGCAGCACGCCCTCGATTCCGGCCCCGTCGCGGGGCGCCCCGATGACCGAGGCGATCGCGGTGCCCCGCGCCACCCCCTCCTCCGCCGCCGCGGCGTCGGCCGGTGCCCGCAGGCGCCGCTGCGCGACCGCTCCCCCCGCGAGATCGGGGTGGGTCAGATCGACGCCGCCCGCGATCACCGCGATGGCCGGCGCCGGACCGGTGGGCGGGTTCAGCCCGGAGGGCACGACCCTCGGCAGCCAGTCCTGCTCGGCCGCGCGCGGCTCGGCCGCCTGGGCCGTCGCGGCGGCGCCCGCGAGGACCACCGCGGCCGCCATCAGGGTCGCGGGTCGTCGCATCGATCTCGTCACGGCGCCAACGTAACCGGAGGGGAGGACGGAAGTCGCGGTCACGCGCGGTGCGCGCCTCACTGGGTCGCCCTTCTGCGCCCGTCGCTCCCGCGTCCCCTCAGGCGCCGGCGTCAGGACGGGAGGCGGTCGATGACGTCGGCGAGGGCGGTCGCCTGGGCCGCGATGAAGATCGCGACGAGCGCCGTGACCAGCGCCCGCGTGGCGGTTACCGCCCGAGCGGGGAGCGCCAGGGGGAGGGGCCATGGCCTCTCACGCGCTCCGCGCTCGATCGCCGCGGCGGCCACCGTCGCGGCGAGCGCGGGAAGGGCGACGAACGCGGCGACCGCGAGCCACCGGGGGCCCAGAACCAGCAGATCGATGCCGTCCGGGTCCAGGAAGCTGTGGCCGCCGAAGGTTCCGCCGACGAGCGCCGCGGCCGGGACCCGGGCGACGGCCGGCAACCCGAGCCGGACGATGGCGTAGAGGACCCCGAACGCCGCCCCGAGCACGCCGGTCACCACCACCAGTCCCAGGGTGCCGGCCAGGGTGACCCGGCCGATCTCGAACCCCGCATCCGAGGTCAGTCCGACGGCGAGCGGCGACTCGCGGCGCAGCTGGAGCATCGCCAGCCGGCCGCCGATCCCTCCGATCAGGGAACCGGCGAGCGCTCCGGCCCCGATGACGAGGATCGCCCAGCCCGCGATCGCCCGGAGATCGTTCCGGGGTGCCGCGCCGGCGAGGACGGTCCGGGCCACGTCGCGACCGTACGCCCCTCTGCGGCCCCCGCACAAGCGCGGGCCCCGCCCGTCTCAGACGTTGAAGCGGACCTGCAGGACGTCGCCCTCCTGGACCACGTAGTCGCGGCCCTCCATGCGCAGCGAGGCGTTCTCCTTGGCCTTGCTCCACGACCCGGCCGCCACGAGGGCGTCCCACGGGATCGTCTCGGCGCGGATGAACCCGCGCTCCAGGTCCGAGTGGATCTTCCCGGCGGCGACCGCGGCGGTCGTGCCGCGGCGGATCGGCCAGGCTCGCGCCTCGGGCGGCCCCGAGCCGGTGAAGAAGGTGACCAGGTCGAGCAGGCGATAGGCGGCGGCCATCAGCGAGTCGGCTCCGCGGACGCTGCCGAGCTCCATCTCCTCGGCGAGCTCGGCAGCCTCCTCGGGCTCCATCACGGCGAGCTCCAGCTCCAGCCCCACCGGCAGCGCCAGAGCCTGGGCCCCCTGGGCGGCGGCGTAGGCCGCGAGCTCGGGCGACGGCTCGAGATCCTCGTCGGTGTTGGCGAGATAGAGCACGGGCTTGCCCGTGAGCAGGCCCATGTCGGCCGCCAGCGCGCGGGCGTCCTCGTCGTCGACCAGTCGCGCCGGCCGGCCGGCGTCGAGCTCAGCGACCAGCAGTTCCAGGGCGGAGAGCTCGGCGGCGGCCCCGGCCTCTCCGACCCGCGCGCCCTTGCGCACGCGCTCGAGCCGGCGTCCGGCCTGCTCGCGATCGGCGACCACCAGTTCCAGGTCGACGGCCTCGGCGTCGGCGACAGGGTCGACCCGGTCCTCCGGGTGCGGCACCTCGGCGTTCGAGAACGCCCGCACCACGTGGATCAGCGCGTCCATCTGGCGCAGCTGCCCGAGGGCGGCCCCGCCGAGTCCCTCGCCCGACCCCGCGCCCGCGGCGAGCCCCGCGATGTCCACCAGCTGCACCTGTGCGGGGACGCGACGCGGGATGTCCTGCGCGTCGGCGATCGCCTGCAGGCGCGGGTCGGGCACGTCGGCCATCGCCCGCGCGGGCTCACGGGTGGTGAACGGGTAGGGGGCGATCTCCGCCTCGGCGCCGGTCACCAGGCAGAAGAGGGCGGTCTTGCCGGCGTTGGCGCGACCTACGAGGCCGAGGTCCATCTCACCGCCCCCTGGTGTGGAGGGTCAGGATCCCCCGAAGCCGACGCGGCCCGGCGCCTCGCCGGGCGGCAGCCGCACGTAGACGAGCTCCCCCTGGTCGATCCAGAAGGTGCCCTCCTCGGCCTCGATGGAGCGCCACGAGGGACCGCGGTCGGCGGCGAGGCCGCCGGTCACCTCGTCGGCCACCGCGGAATCGACCGTCAGGCGCAGCACCGTGCCGCCTTCGAAACCGAGCTCGAGTCGTCGCGTCGCCATCGCGGGGCAGTCTAG
>JAEMRL010000062.1:0-5981 GCA_016463385.1 Thermoleophilia bacterium | reverse complement strand
CCCCGCTTCGCCATGAAGCGCGCGATCGCGCCCTCGGGGTCGAGCGGGGTGATCAGCTCGATCGCGCCGCCGGGGCCCTCGCACATCACCGCCTCGACGCCCTGCTCGCTCATCACCTCGCGGTGCGTCACCGTCGTGGTGAACGTGCGCGCCAGGGCGGCGAGCGCCGCGTCGAGGTCGGCGACCACGTAGCCGACGTGGTGGACCGGTCCGAGCGGGACGCTCACGCGACGGCCTCCAGGCGCGGGTTGGGGCGCTCCTCGCGGCCGACCTTCGCGCAGGGCACGCCGTCCACCCGGACCACGTCGGCGGTGAAGTCGTTCGAGCCGCGCAGCAGCGACGTGCCGACCCCGTAGGCGTCCACGGGCACGCCGGCGTCCTCGAACTCGCGGATCCGCCGCGCGTCGAAGCCGCCCGACGCGACGATCCGCACCGCGGAGTGGCCGGCGTTGTCGAGCGCCCGCCGGACCTTCCAGACGAGCTCGGGCACGACGCCGGTCGGACGGAACCGGCCCATCTCGTGCCACAGCGAGCGGTCGACCATGGTGCTCGACGTGTCCAGGCGGACCGCCCACAGACGCGGCCCCAGCGCGTCGGCCACCTCGAGCGCGGTGCGCACCGAGTCGTTCTCGAAGTCGACCAGGACCGTCACGTGCAGCTCGTCCGCGAACCGGTCGGCGAACCTCCGCGCCGCCCGCACGGTGTCGCCGCCGTACGCGGCGATCAGGCCGTGGGGCACGGTGCCCATGCCCTTGCCGCCCCACCACGACGCCTGGGCGTCGGTCGACACCCCGATGGCGCCCGCCACGTGGGCCGCCCAGCCGTCGCCGGTCTGCACCTGCCAGTGGTCGAAGCGGGCGGGGAAGTAGAGGATCGGCTTCCCGCCCGCCGCCGCCACCACGTCGCGCACGTTGCGGCTGATCAGCGTCCGCCGGGCGAGCACGCCGAGGTAGAGCGTCTCGAGGTAGGCGAACAGGCTGTAGTCGCCGCGGATCGTGAGCACGGTCTCCCACGGCTCCACCTCGTCCCCGTCGTGCAGGGCGTGCACCTCGAGGGCGTCCCAGCCGAGGTCCCAGGCCCCGTCGTCGCGCCGCCGGCCCGAGCAGAGCTTGAGGATCGCGAGCGCCTCATCGATCCCCCCGAGCACCGAGTGCTCGCGCTGGAAGACCTGCATCAGAACGTGGGGGCGGTGGTCGTCGAACTCGAGCACGTCGCGCGTGAAGGTGAAGTACGCGTCGCTGTAGTAGCCGTCGCGCATCTTGGCGACGGGGAGCTGGAACGTCGCCGGATCGAGGCGCGTTCGGCGCTGCGTGGTCATGCCCCCTCGTCGCCGCCGGGGAGCTTCGCGGGACGCGTGGACCAGAGGAAGCCGAGCGCCAGGAGGGACATCGCCGAGATGGCGATCGCGATGACGCCGAGCCAGATCGCCGCGCCCGAGTCGTCGTCGCCGGTCGAGACGGCCGCCGTCGCGCCGACCACCTCGCCGGGCTCGGCCACGGTCACCAGGGCGGCCGGGCCGGGATCGGTCGGACCGGTCTCCGACAGCTCCTCGCCCTCCGGCAGCGGCGCCGCCGTCCACGGCTTCACCTGCCCGTCGGCGTAGGTCTGGAAGGCCTTCCAGGTCGCCTCGCCGGCCTCGAAGGGCGTCCCCAGCATGTGGAAGTCGGCGTACTGGCCCACCGGGATCCGCCCGCCGCTGTAGACCACCGCGCGGAAGCGCTGATCGGGGCCGCGCACCGGCCGCATGGTCCAGCCGGGGGGAGGCGCGGCGAAGCTGTAGACCGTGATCTGCGGCGGGAACTCCACCCGCACGCGGGTGGTCGCCAGGGTGCGTTCGGTGGGCACGCGCACGGTGAACTGGAGCGGCTCGCCCTGCGCCACCTCGGTCGGCAGAACGTCCACGTGGGCGAGGGCGGGTGCCGCACTCCCGGCCAGGAGCGCGGCGAGCGCGAGTACGACGATCCGCCTCACGCCGCGAGCGTCCCGTCGCGTTCCTCGGCCCGCAGCAGCGCCTCCATTGCGGCGCGTCCCACGAGCAGATCGCTCTGGCTGGGCTCGCGGGTGGCGAAGCCCGACTGCATCGCGTGCCCGACGCCGTGGACGAGCCGCGACAGAGGGTGCTCGGGGCGCCGGGCGGAGAACGAGAACACCTCGACGGCCGCGCCGATGCTGATCGCCCCCACCACCGTGCGGGCGCCGAGCGCACGCCGTCTGAAGAGGGTGCGGCTGATCGTGTTGCCCACCGTCGTCGCGACCAGCAGCGGCAGGATCAGGTTGCTGCCGCAGCGGTCGTGCTCCTTCGCGTGCGTGTCGGCGTGCGCGACCTCGTCGGCGCCGCCCGACTCGTAGGCCGCGATGCTCTTGTGCTCGACGGCGTGCCAGACGGCGGCGCGGGAGCCGCGCAGCGTCAGCAGTGCCGGGGCGAGGCCGGCGACGGCGCCGACGGCCTCCTGCGCGAGCACCCACCGGAGCCTGCGCCGGGCGACCGCGGCGACGACCGTCGCACCGACCATCCCGGCCACCGCGCGCCGGTCCTCCATCGCGAAGCGCGCCTGCGGCAGGCCGCGGCGCACGGAGGGGAGCACCGCGAAGGCCTCCCCCAGCCGCACGAGGCCGCGGGCGAACGGCAGCTCGGTCAGGGGGCCGGCGCGGAAGAGGTGCTTGCGGCCGGAGGCCACCACCACGCGGCCGTCGTCGTCGCGCACGGCGGCGGCCCAGTGTCCCGGGCCGTGGACCAGGAGGCCGTTCGCGAGCGCCATTCCGCCGAGCCGGTTGCCGCGGGGGGGATCTGCCATGTCCTCAGCGTACCGGGACCGGCGGCGGGCTCGAACCGATGATGGCCTCGGCCTCGATCTCGACGCGCCAGCGCGGGTCGAGCAGGGCCGCGACCACCACCATCGTCGCGGCCGGCCGCACGTCGGCGAACGCCTGCCCGTGCGCCGCCGAGACCTCGCCGGCGTCGGCGGCGTCGACCAGGAAGATGCGCGTGCGCACCACGTCCGCGAGGCCGGCGCCCGCCTCGGCGAGCGCGTCGCGGATGATCTCCAGGCAGCGCGCCGCCTGCACCGACGGTTCGGGATCGACCGAGCCGTCGGGGTTGATCGGGGCGGTGCCCGAGACCATCACCCGGTCGCCGGCGCGCACCGCGCGGCTGAAGCCGATCGTCGCCTCGAACGGGGAACCCGACGAGATCAGCTGCCGGCCGCCGCTCACCGGCCGGCCCGCCGCGCCTCGAGGCGGCGCTCGGCGGCGAGGCGCCCCGCCGCGGGGTCGCTGGAATCGACGAAGGCCATCATCCCGGCGATGGCGCCGTGTCCCGCGGTGTCCGCGATCTCGCGGTGCATGTCCCGGGCGACCGCCCGGTACGACTCGTGCCCCTGCGGCTGGCTGCGCAGCTCGATCAGGTGCATCGCCTCGCGCGCGTTCATGGTCATCGTGAACCGGATGCGGTGGGCGAGCGTGACCGCGTAGGGGGCCGCCGCGGCGAACTCGGGGGCGAGCGCGTCGTGCAGCGCCACGCAGCGGGCCTGGATCGCGGCGTACGCGTCGCCCGCGCCGGCCGCCGCGACCTCGTCGGGCACGTCGTAGCCGAGCCGCGGGCCGAGCGGCTGCGCCTGGAGGGTGAGCATCCGGTGCCGCTGCAGGTCGCGGTAGGCGCCGTAGTCGCAGACGATCTCGAAGGTGTAGGTCGTCGCCTCGAGCGCGCGCCCCGGCCGCTGGCGGCGATCGCCGCGGGTGCCCGCCCATTCGGCGAGCGCGGCCGAGCGGGCCGCGGGGTCGAGCGCGGCGACGCGCGAGCGCATCTCCGCGAGGCCTCCTCCGCTCGCGGGCCAGAGCGCGTGCGCCAGCACCCGCGTCTCGCCGTCGGGGTCGAAGTCGATCAGCCGCACGCCGGGCCCTGCGTGCCCCGCCGTCTCGGTGAGGCCGAGCCGTGCGGCCAGGTCGGCCGCCGCGCGGTCGCCGGTGGACTGGTAGACGCCGGTCGCCACCCCGCGGTCCTCGCGGTCGACGCGGGTCAGGAAGGCGGGGATCACCGTACGCAGCTCGGCGAGCATCGCCCGGGCGCACTCGCGGGCCTCGGGCAGCGGGTGGGCCCACATCCGGATCAGCATCGCCTCGTAGGCCTGCCCGGAGGCGTAGATGCCGACGTTCGCCGTCGTGGCCGCGGGCAGCAGGCCGCGCAGCAGGTCGAGGGCGCGGGCGCGCACCGCGCGCTCGCGGGCCGCCGCCGGGGTGGCGTCGTCGTGCGGCACGCCCGCGCCGACGTGGGCGACCAGCTCGGGGAGCAGGCGGGCGTACCCGTCGAAGGTCGCGTCGATCACCCGCACGTACTCGGGCCCGAGCGCCGGGTGGGCCATCACGTCGCTCGGGCGGTGGTACCGGTACCGCCCGCCCGGGCGGTCGGTGAACGCGATGTAGCGGGTCGACTGCTCGAGGTAGCTCGCCAGGCGCCCCCACTGGAGGATCTTGGTGAGCAGGTTGGAGGCGCCCTCCACCGCGATGTGGGCGCCTCCGAGCTGGGCCACGGAATCGTCGCCGTACTCGGCGAGCACGCGTCCGTACAGCTCCTCGGCACGCTGCGCGCCCGGGCCCTCGGCCATCGCGGGCGCCGCGTCACCCTCGGGCAGGAACTCGTCCACCAGCAGCCGGCGCAGCGATTTCGGGCTCCGCGAGTAGCGCGCGAAGAGCGCCCCCTTGACCACCTCGGGCAGCCCGGTGAGCGCGAAGACCGGCCGCGTGGTGTTGGAGACGTACGGCGCCACCCGTTCGGTCTCTCGTCCGTTCAGTTCGACGTTGGTCAATTCATGCCATTCGGTGCGGTGCCATCGGCGGCGATCTCCGCCATCCTAGAGGCGTGAGGCTCACCCGACCGCTCTCCGCACTGATCTCCGCGCTCGTCCTCGCCGCCGTCGGCGGGGGCGCGTCGGCGGCGAGCCTGCCGCCGGATCCGCCGATCCTCCCGGCGCCGCCGCCCGCCAGTTACTGCCGCGTGGCCCCGCCGGCCGGTTGGCCCGTGATCAGCGGAATCCCGGTGGCCGACCTCAGCCCATGGCAGGACTACCGCGCCGGCCTCGGCATCGCGCCCGGGCTCGACGGCACGGGCGTCCGCATCGCCGACATCGAGTACGAGTGGGGCGCGTCGCACGCCGACCTCGCCCCGCGGGCGCTGCCCGCGGCCGCCGCGTCGGGGCTCGATCCGGCCTTCCGGGCGCGCGACCACGGGACGGCCGTGCTCGGGATCCTCGGCGCCGCCCCCGACGGCCGCGGCATCACGGGGCTGGCCGCCGGCGCGACGCTGCTGCCGGCCTCCCCGATCTTCCCGGGCGCCGCGCAGAGCTATCAGCCGGTCGCGGCGATCACCGCCGCGGCGGACGGGCTGAAGGCCGGCGACATCCTCCTGATCGAGCTGCAGGCCCTGGTGACGCGCGAGGACGGCTCCACGCTGCTCGGGCCGATCGAGTACTACCCCACCGTGCGCGCCGCGATCGCCGAGGCGGTGGATCGCGGCATCGTGGTGGTGGAGCCCGCGGGCAACGGCGGGCTCGACGTCGGCACCCTCGGCCCGACGTGGCTGTCGGACTCCGAGGACCCCCTCGCCACCGGGGCGCTGATGGTGGGCGCCGGGGGCTCGGGCCTCGGAGACCCGCCGGTGCCCGACCGCGAGCGCGTGCCGGGCTCGAACTGGGGGCAGCGCGTCGACCTGCAGGGCTACGGCGCCGCGGTCGTCACCACCGGCTACGCCGACCTGACCGGCGACGGCACCGACCCCGACATCGCCTATACCGCCTGCTTCGACGGCACCTCCAGCGCGAGCGCCACGGTCGCCGGGGCGGCGGCCGTGCTGCAGGCCGAGGCGATCCGGCGGACCGGGGCGCCCCTGACCCCGGCCGAGATCCGCGACCTGCTGGTCACGACCGGCCTGCCCCAGGTGCCCACCCCGGGCGACGAGAACGCCGCGCCGCAGAACATCGGCCCCCGGC
>JAEMRL010000061.1:3341-9842 GCA_016463385.1 Thermoleophilia bacterium | reverse complement strand
GACCTTCTGCATGGCAAGCAGACGCTCTAGCCAACTGAGCTACATCCGCGAGGTCGGGGCAGTGTACCGACCGGCGCCCGGCGGCTCAATCGGGCGCGCCCCTGACGATCGTCGTGCGACACTCCCGCCGTGACCGCCGACGACGTCATCGCCCGCCTCGCGCCGCTGGCCGACGATGCGCGCGCGGTGTTCGTTCAGCGGGTGCTCGGCGTCGCGCCGGGCAACTACGGCGAGGGCGACATCGTGCTGGGCATCCCGATGCCGGCGGTACGAGCCGAGGCGCGCGCGGCGCGCGGACTGCCGCTCGACGAGGTCGCGCGGCTGCTGGCGAGTCCGGTGCACGAGCACCGGATGACCGCACTGGTGATCCTGGTGGAGCGCCACCGGCGGGCCGCGCGGCGCGATCCGGCGGGAGCGGCCGTGCTCGCGCGCTTCTACCTCGACCACCGCGCCGGCGTGGACAACTGGGATCTCGTCGACGTGAGCGCACCCGACCTCCTCGGCGGGGAGCTGCTGGCCGGCCGGCGCGAGGTGCTGGAGGAGCTCGCCGGGTCGAAGCGGCTCTGGGACCGCCGCATCGCCGTCGTGGCCACGTTCGCCCTGATCCGAGCCGGGGAGTTCGATGAGACGCTCGCCCTCTGCGAGCGGTTCCTCGACGACCCCCACCACCTGATGCACAAGGCGTGCGGGTGGATGCTGCGCGAGGTGGGCAAGCGCGACGAGGAGGTCCTGCTCGGCTGGATCGAGGCCCACCGCCACCGGATGCCGCGCACGATGCTGCGCTACGCGCTCGAGCGGATCGGCCCGGACCGCCGGGCGGCGCTCATGGCGCGCGCCTGAGGGGCCTCAGGAGGTCTGCCAGGGGTCGGTGTCGGTGTCGGCGAAGCGGACCTCGACCCGCTCGGGCGCGAGCGCCTTCGCCAGCACCTTGGTCCAGCGCTTCAGGGCGATCCGCTCGGCGCGCGCGTGCGACAGCGTCACGAGCGGGAGGCCCTCGGCGCGGTCGGCGTCGTGGTACTTCAGGTCGCTGGTGACGTAGGCGTCGGCGCCCGCCTCGCGCGCGTCGCCGATCAGCGAGCCGCCGGATCCGGTGCAGCAGGCCACCCGCTCCACCGTGGTCCAGGGATCGCCCGCGTAGGAGACCGGCGCCCCGTCGAACCCGGAGGTGACCCGCTCCACCAGGCCGCCGAGCGTCGTCGCCCGCACGCGGCCGATGCGCCCGAGCCCGCACGAGGGGTGGGACGCGCTCGGCCGCAGAGGCTCACAGCCGGTCATGCCGAGGATCTCGGCCATCACGTCGTTGAGGCCCCCGCGCGCGGCGTCGAGGTTGGTGTGCGCCGCGATCACGGCGATGCGCGACTCGGCGGCGTCGAGCACCAGCCCGCCGGAGGGCGCGTCGGTGACCGACGAGAGCGCCGGGAAGATCACCGGGTGGTGCGTCAGGATCGTGTCGCAGTCGAACTCGCGCGCCTCGCCCAGCACCTCGTCGCGCAGCTCCAGCGCCACCAGCACGCGACGCACGGGCTGGTTGTGGCGCCCGACCAGGAGGCCGACGTTGTCCCACTCCTCAGCGAGCGCCGCCGGCGCCAGGCGCTCGAGCGCTCCGAGGATCTGGGCGACGAACATCGGCCCATCGTAGTCGGGCTCACATGGTCGGTGTGCTCAGGCCGCGGCGTGCGCCTTCCCCGCCAGGTGCGCCGGCACCTGGGCGTAGTGATCGAACTCCATCGTCGAGTCGCCGCGGCCCCCGGTCATCGCCCGCAGGTCGTTGGCGTAGCCGAGCATCTCGGCCATCGGCACCTCGGCGCGGATGATCTCGTCGTGGCCGCGGGCCTCCATGCCGAGGGGGTGGCCGCGGCGGGAGTTGAGGTCGCCCATCACGTCGCCCACGTGCTCGGACGGGACGGTCACCTCGACGCGCATGATCGGCTCGAGCAGCACCGGCCCCGCCTGGGCGAGGGCGGCCCGCACGCCGAGCGACCCGGCGATCTTGAAGGCCATCTCCGACGAGTCGACCGGGTGGTGCTTGCCGTCGTAGAGGGTCACGCGCACGTCGACCACCGGGTAGCCGCCGAGCTCGCCCTGCTTGAGCGCCTCGATGACGCCCTTCTCGACCGCCGGGATGAAGGCGCGGGGGACGGCGCCGCCCACGACCTTGTCGACGAACTCGAAGCCGCCGCCGCGCGGCAGGGGCTCCACCCTCAGCCAGCAGTCGGCGTACTGGCCGCGGCCGCCGCTCTGCTTCTTGTGCTTGCCCTCGGCCTGGGCCTCGCGGGTGATCGTCTCGTGGTACGGCACGTGCGGCGGGGCGAGGTCCATCGCCACCCCGAAGCGGCGCTCGACGCGGCCGGCCACCACCTCGACGTGCATCTGCGAGAGCCCCGACAGGATCAGGTCGCCGGTCTCCTCGTCGTGGTGCAGCTCGAGCGTGGGGTCCTCGTCGATCATCCGCCGCAGCGAGGCGTTGAGCTTGTCCTCGTCGGCCTGGTCGTGCGCGGTGACGGCGAAGCTCATCAGGGGCGTGGGGAGATCGATCGGCGGGAACTCGACCGTGGTCTCCCCGGTCACGAGCACATCGCCGGTCAGCACCTCCTTCAGCTTGGCGACTGCACCGATGTCGCCGGGGCCGATCTCCTGGATCGGCACGTGCTCCTTGCCCTGCAGCGTGAAGAGCTGGCCCACCCGCTCCTTGTGGGCGGTGCGCGCGCACGAGGCGTGGCTGTCGCTGGGCAGCACGCCCGAGAAGACCCGCATCAGGGTGATGCGCCCGCTGAACTGGTCGGCGAGGGTCTTGAAGCAGAGCGCGACGGCCGGGCCCTCGGCGCTCGCGCCGGCGGCCGCGGGTGAGGGCAGCGCCTCGACGATCAGGTCGAGCGCGCGGTCGACCCCCACGCAGGTGCCCCCGGCGGTGCAGACGACGGGTGACAGGCGCCCCTCGGCCACGCCGCCGAGCAGGCCGCCGATTAGCTCGTCGGTGGTGATCTCCTGGCCCTCGAGGTACTTCTCGATCAGCGCGTCGTCGCGCTCGGCGACCACGTCGATGAGGTGCTCGCGCGCCGCCTGGGCCGGTCCGGCGAGCTCGTCGGGGATCGGGCCCGTGACGCCCGCGGTGGCGCCGTCGGCGTAGGTGGTGGCGGTCATCGACACGAGGTTGACGACGCCGGTGAAGCCCGACTCGCGGCCGATCGGGATCTGGATCGCGACGGCGCCCGGGGCGAGCTCGGCCAAACCGGCCAGCACCATGTCGAAGTCGGCGCGGTCGCGGTCGAGCATGTTGACGACGATCGCGCGCGGCAGCCCGAGGTCGGCGGCCCGCCGCCAGAGGCGCTCGGTCTGCACCTCGATGCCCGAGGCGGCGTTGATCACCATCAGCGCCGCGTCGACGGCGCGCAGGGCGGCGATGGTGTCGCCCTGGAAGGAGGCCTCTCCGGGCGTGTCCACCAGGTTCACCTTCACGCCGTTCCAGGTGAGGTGGCAGAGCGCGGCCGACACGCTCATGCCGCGCTTGCGCTCGTCCTCGTCGAAGTCGCAGACGGTGGTCCCGTCGGCGACGCGCCCGAGGCGGGTGGTGCTTCCTGCGGCGAAGAGCATGGCCTCGACCAGGCTCGTCTTGCCGCTCCCGCGGTGCCCGAGCACCGCGACGTTCCGCAGTTGGGAGGGGTCGGGGTGCGCCATCACATCGTGCCTTTCCTCACAAGGCCGGGAGACGCAGTCTCACCCCTCAACTAGTCCTGGTCAACCTCGCCATCCCCTTGCAAACGTCCCTTCAGGCGGAGGATCGCCTTGGTGTGGAGCTGGCTCACGCGGCTCTCGGTGACGCCCAGGACGTCGCCGATCTGGCGCAGCGTCAGGCCGTCGTAGTAGTAGAGCGCGACGACGATCTTCTCCCGCTCGGGGAGGCGCGCGATGGCGTCGGCGAGCGTGTCGCGCAGCTCGGTCACGTCGAGCAGGTCGGAGGGGTTCGTGAGGCGCGAGTCGCCGATGGTGTCGATGAGCGTCAGAGACTCGCCCCCCGAGGAGACGCTCCAGGTCTCGTCGAGCGCGACGATCGACGAGTTCGAGATCTGGGTGATGGCGGCGCGGAAGTCGTCGAGCTCCATGCCGAGGGCCGCCGCCAGCTCCTCCTCGGTGGGGGCGCGCTGCAGCCGGTGCTCCAGCTCGGTCGCCTTGCGCTCGATCTCGCGCGAGCGGGCGCGCACCGAGCGCGGCACCCAGTCGAGCGAGCGCAGCTCGTCGATGATCGAGCCCTTGATGCGCGACACGGCGTAGGTCTCGAACTTCACCTGCCGGTCGGGATCGAAGCGCTCGACGGCCCCGATCAGCCCGAGCAGGCCGTACGAGATCAGGTCGGTCTCCTCGACGTGCGCCGGCAGGTGGCTGTTCATGCGGCCGGCCACGTACTTCACCAGCGGGGCGAAGGTGAGGATCAGGCGGTCGCGGGCGGCGGGGTCCTTGTGCTCCTTGTACCGCCGCCAGAGCATGCGGAGCTCTTCCTCGCCCTGGGCGGCCCCGGCGCTCCCACGTTTGAATGCGTCCCAGGTCACGGCATGCCTATCGGTCGACTGAGCATCGGATCAGTTTACCTTTCGCCTACCGACGGCCCGACGGCCGCGAGTCGAGCCACATGGCGAGAACCACGTCCAATGCGGCCAGCACGGCGAGCGCGCCGGCCATCCAGAGCGCCAGCGCGGTGTTCTCCTCGCCGCCGTTCAGCACCAGCCCGACGAGGATCGTGCCGCCGAACCACACCAGCGCGCGCGGGAGGTGGAGCGAGTAGGCGTGGCCGAGGCCCGGCAGCAGCAGGCTGAGCACGACCGCGATCACCATGGCCCTCCGCCCGACGGGGCGCCGCCTCGTGCGGAGCCAGTTCACGCGGCCACCGCCTCGCCCTGGCGCGCCCACTCCACCGGGCCGCCGAACACCTCGCCGGCGACCACCAGGGCGGCGTCGCGGTCGAACTCCGGCGAGCAGTGCACCAGCAGCAGGCGGCCCACCCCGGCGCGCGCGGCGATGCCCCCGGCGTCGCGGGCGTTGAGGTGCGGCACGCCCTCGGGCACCTCACCGGCGCCGAAGGAGCACTCGCACACCAGCACCTGGCACCCGCGCGCCAGCTCGACGAGCGCGTCGTTGGGGGCGCAGTCGGCCGAGAAGCAGATGGACCGCCCGTCGTGCTCGAGGCGCACGGCGTGGGTGGGTGGCAGGTGCGGCACCTCGCGGTGGCGCAGCACGAGGCCGTCGCCCAGGTCGATCTCGCCCCCGCCGGCCGCCAGCTCGCGGAAGTCGAAGGCGCGGTCCCAGCCGTCGGACCCCGAGAACGCGACCAGGCGCTCGCGCAGCCCGGGCGGGCCGTGCACGGTGAGCACGCGTCCCGCCCCGGGCCCCCACACCATGTAGACGCGCAGCGCCATGAGGTCGACGCAGTGGTCGGGGTGCAGATGCGTGATGACCAGGGCGTCGAGGTCCTCGGGGGCGATCCGCCGCTGCAGGAGGTTCAAGGTGCCCGATCCCAGATCGATGGCCACAGACCGCCCGGCGGCGCTCACGAGGTAGGAGCTCTGCGCCTCACCGGGCGCGGAGTAGGCGGCACCGACCCCGACGGGGACGATCCGGAGTCGGGGATCGCTCACGTGCCTGCTGATCGCCCGCGCATCGGCGGCCATGCTATACCGCTCCGGTGGCCCGATCGCCGATGCGCACCGCACTCGCCGCCCTGCTCGCCGTCATCGCGGCGCTGGCCCTGTCCGCCTGCGGAGGCGGAGGCGGCGGCGAGGACCTCTCGGAGGGCCTCACCCCGCAGGAGCTGCTCGACCGCTCGGCCGCAGCGGCCGCCGAGCTCGAGACCTTCCGGATCGCCGTCGACGCCGAGGGGCAGCTCGACCTGGCCGCGGCGGCCGCGGGACCGACGGCCGGCCTGCTCGACGGCCCGCTCTCGCTCTCGGGCGAGGGACCGGTGCAGCCGCCCGACCGGGCCTCGATCGACGCCCGCATCGATCTGGCCTCCTTCTCGCCGCAGGTCAACCTGACCCGGGTGGGCGACGAGGTCTTCGTGGGCGCGCTCGGCCAGGACTTCCGCCTGGCGCTGCCGCCCGAGCAGGTGGCGCTCTTCGACTTCGGCGAGCTCTACCCCGCCCTCGCGGCCTGGATGACGGACCCCGCCGAGGCCGGCCGTGAGGAGATCGACGGCACCGACACGGTGAAGGTGACCGGCGGCATCGACGCGGCCGCCGCCTTCGGCGACCTCGGCCCGCTGCTCGGATCGAGCGGCGCGCAGGTCCCGCCGGCCGAGCTCGAGTCGGCGCTTCAGGAGGGCCTGGTCGAGGCGTGGATCGGAACCGAGGATCTTCGCCCCCGCCGCGTCCACCTCGTCCTGAAGGGCGACGGGACCGGAGTGGTCGAGGGGGTCGGCGCGATCGACCTCGACCTCACCGCCACGCTGTCGGGCTTCGACGAGCCGGTGGACATCCAGGCCCCACGCGACGCGCGCGAGCTCGACCTGGATCA
>JAEMRL010000061.1:0-3241 GCA_016463385.1 Thermoleophilia bacterium | reverse complement strand
TCGAAGTCGTCGGGGCCGTCGGGCTCGTCGAGGAACGCCTCGACGATCTCCCGCCCCATCGGCGCGCTGGTGAGGCGCAGGGAGAGCGCGAGCACGTTGGCGTGGTTGTAGCGGCGGGCCATCCGGGCGGTCGGGGGATCGGTGCAGAGGGCCGCGCGCACGCCGGCCACCTTGTTCGCCGCGATCGACGCGCCGGTGCCCGACCAGCAGCACACCACCCCGCGCTCGGCGCGCCCCTCGGCCACCTCGCGCGCGGCCGCCGCGCTCGCCGCGACCCACTCCTCGTCGCCGCCGGCGAGTGGCCCGTGGAGGCTCAGCTCGTGCCCGGCGTCGCGCAGCGCCGCCACGAGATCGTCGGTCAGGGCGGTGACCTCGTCCGACGCGATGGCGATCCTCATTCTCCGGCCCCCTCTCTCACGACCCCGCTAATCTCGCACGCATGATCATCCGCGGAGGGACCTTCGGGCCGGTGGCCACCAACACGTACATCGTCGCCGACGCGCGCGGCGGCTCGGCATGGGTCGTGGACCCTGCGATGGGCTCGAGCGCCTGGGCGCACGAGACGCTCAGCCGCCTCGAGGCGACCCCGGTCGCCGTGCTCGACACGCACGGGCACTGGGACCACATCGTGGAGAACCACGTCTGGGCGGCCGAGGGACTGCCGGTGTGGGTGGCCGAGGCCGACGCCGACTGGCTGGAGGCCCCCTCCCCCTTCAACCCGGCCCTCTTCGGGAACCTGCCGCCGACCCCCGGCGTGACCCCGGCCCGCCTGCTCGCCGACGGCGACGTGCTGGAGCTCGGAGACCTGCGCTTCCGGCTGCTCGCGACGCCCGGCCACTCGCCCGGCTGCATGGTCGCGCTGGAGGAGACGCACGGCGAGGCGCTAGTCGGCGACCTCGTCTTCGCCCAGGGCATCGGGCGCACCGACTTCCCGCGCAGCGACCCCCGGGCGATGCTGGCGAGCCTCGAGCGGGTGTTCGCCGAGGTGCCGCGCGAGACCCGCATCTACCCCGGTCACGGCCCCTGGGCCGTCACGCTCGGCGAGGCCGAGCCCTACGCCCGGATGTTCATGTGAGCGCGCCGACGCGGGAGGCGGTCGTCGAGCTGCTGCGGGCGGTCCACGACCCGGAGCTCCACCGCAGCATCGTCGACCTCGGCATGGTGGGCGAGGTGGAGGTGCGCGGAGGGCACGTCACCATCCCGATCCGCCTCACGATCGCCGGCTGCCCCCTGAAGGCCGAGATCCAGCGCCGCGTCTCCGACGCCATCGGCGGGATGGCCGGTGTCGAGGTGGTGCAGGTCACGATGGACACGATGACCGACGAGGAGCGGCGGGCCCTGCGCGCCGGCCTCACCGGCGGCGACGACCGTCCCTCCCCCTTCGAGGCGGGCAGCCGCACCACGGTGCTCGGCATCGCCTCCGGCAAGGGCGGCGTGGGCAAGTCGAGCATCACCGCCAACCTGGCGATCGCGCTCGCGCGCACCGGCGCCACGGTCGGACTGCTCGACGCCGACGTCTACGGCTACTCGATCCCGCGCATGATGGGTGTCACCCGTCCCGCCGTCGCGGTCGACGACCTGATGATGCCGATCGAGTCGCACGGCGTGCGCATGATGTCCATCGGGTTCCTCACCGAGGAGGACAGCCCTGTCATCTGGCGCGGGCCGATGCTGCACAAGGCCCTCACGAGCTTCGTGACCGAGGTCTGGTGGGACGACCCCGACTACCTGCTGGTCGACCTGCCGCCCGGCACCGGCGACGTGGCCCTCTCGCTCGCCCAGCTGCTGCCGACCGCGTCGTTCGTCATCGTCACCACCCCCCAGCTCGCCGCCCAGCGCGTGGCCCGCCGCGCGGCGGCGATGGCCGCCCGCGTCAACCTCCCCGTGGCCGGCGTGATCGAGAACATGAGCTACTTCGTCGCGCCCGACACGGGCACGCGGTACGAGGTCTTCTCCGGCGGCGGCGGGCAGCTGCTGGCGTCGGAGCTCGGCGTGCCTCTGCTCGGCCGGATCCCGCTGGAGCCGGCCGTGGCCGAGGCCGGCGACGCCGGGCTGCCGGTGGTGGCCGCGCACCCGGACAGCCCGGCCGCCCGGGCCCTGCTGGAGACCGCGCGCGCGGTCACCGCGGCCCTGCCCCGGCCGGTGCCCGCGCCCTCCTGAGCCCGTCCGCGCTGGTAGCATCGCGCCTTCGCGCGGTGTCCCCGTACCCGATGGGGCACCCGTCGTCCACGACGCACGAGGAACGCTGAATGGCCTACATCATCGCGGAGCCCTGCATCGGCACGAAGGACACCTCGTGTGCCGACGTCTGTCCCGTGGATTGCATCCACCCGGCCGCGGGTGAGGAGCATCACGAGGAAGCGACGATGCTCTACATCGATCCGAACGAATGCATCGACTGCGACGCGTGCGTCGAGGCGTGCCCGGTGGACGCCACGATGGCCGAGGACGACGTCCCGGAGAAGTGGGAGGTCTTCAAGGAGATCAACAAGGTCTACTTCGAGGACGGCCACGCCGCCGGCGAGAAGATGGTCGCCGACTACCTTGCGAGCAAGGCATAGCCTGATCGCCCTGGCGGCGGCGGGGGCCCTCGGGCTCCCCGCCGCCGCAGCGGGCGCTCCCCCGTGGAGCGTCCCCGTGGACCTCAGCACCCCCGGCCGCCAGCAGCCCGGTGAGCCGTCCGTCGCCGTCGCGCCGGCGGGCCGCGCGGTCGTGGCGTGGTGGCGGCGCGACGCGGCGCTGGCGCCGAGGCGCGACGTGGTCCAGATCCGCCGCCGGGCGTCCGTCTCGGCGCCCTTCATCGGCCCCGTCACGCTGTCGCGGAAGGCCGACAACCTCGCGGCCCCCACCGACACCGCCGCCGCCGGGGCGCTCACCCTGGTCGGCTGGACCGAGGCGGTCGGCGCGGTCGCGCTCCGTGTGACGCGCGGCGGCGCGCCGCCCGCGGTGACCCGCCTGGCGGAGCCGTCGCCCGGCGACGGCATCGACGTGGACATCGCGCCCACGGGCGCGGCGCTGGCGGTGTGGGGGCGCGACGGCGGAACGGTCCGGTTCGCCACCCGCTCCGCGGCGACGGGCACGTGGTCGGCGCCCGCGGATCTCTCGGCGCCGGGAGCGCGCGACGCGCGCGCCGCGATGGCGGCCGACGGATCGTCGGTCGTCGTCTGGGAGCGCGGCGGCGTCGTCGAGGCCTCGGCCGGCGACCCCGGCGGGGCCTTCGCCCCCGCGGTCGCGCTGACGG
>JAEMRL010000416.1 GCA_016463385.1 Thermoleophilia bacterium | reverse complement strand
GCCCCCAAGGCGGCGGGGCGAGGGGCGGGGTGGGTAGCCCCGCCCCGTCCGACATCCCGTCGAGCAACTCCATCAGGGCCTCGGTGCTGCTCACCTGCGGCGTCCATCCGAGCTCCGCGAGCAGGGCGGTCCCCACGTTGCCGGTCGCGCCGGTGACGACGACGTGCATGGGGCGCTGGCCACCCTCACCCGGCTCGTCGGAAACGCCCCGGTCAGTCCTTCCGCGGGGGGTCCTGCCCCAGTCCGCGCGGGGCAGGGCCGCCGGGCCCGGTGGACGCGTCCTTCGGACGGCCCTGGGTGGGCTCGTCGGTCTCGGGCGCTCCCGGACCCGCGCTCTCGCCCTCGGGCATGCGCTTGGTGAACTCCGCCGGGGTGACCGGCTGCTGGTCGGGGCCCGCGTCGCGCTTCTCGTCGTCCGTCATGACCTCTCCCTCGGCGATCGCCTGTCCGGCGCGGGTACCCGGCGGGGCGACGGCCAAACGTCGGCCGATCCCCGTTTCCCGTGGCGGCGGTCGGGAAGCCGTAGGGGACCGAATCACGAAACGACGAGAGAGGTCTCCCATGTCACAGGTCGAGGAGTCGATCGAGGTCGAGGTCCCGGTGAGCACCGCCTACAACCAGTGGACCCAGTTCGAGGAGTTCCCGAAGTTCATGGACACGGTGGATGAGATCCGCCAGCTCGACGACACGCGCCTGCACTGGGTCGTCTCCGCCGGAGGCCGCACGGAGGAGTTCGACGCGGTCATCACCGAGCAGATCCCGGACACGCGGATCGCCTGGAAGTCGACCGACGGCCCGACGCACGCCGGCGTGGTGGACTTCCACCGTCTCAGCGACGACAAGACCCAGGTCATGGTGATCATGGACACGGAGACCGAGGGCCTGGTCGAGAAGGCGGCCGAAGCGGTCGGCCTGGTGAAGCGCCAGGTGCGCGGTGACCTCGAGCGCTTCAAGAAGATGATCGAGTCGCGCGGCGAGGAGACCGGCGCGTGGCGCGGCGAGGTCCCCCGGGACTGAGCGGCGGACCGGCCCGCGGGCGCTCTGCGCGCCCGCGGGCCGGGTGTCCGGTTGGGATGCCGCCCCACGGGGAACTCGGTGGTCGTCAGCGATGCGAGGAGACACCGTGAGCACCGACCCCGCCACCCGGACCGAGCCCGAGGACGACCCGCGCGAGGGGCCGCGCCCGCCCGGAGTGCCGCCGCACCAGCCGCCGCTCCCCGACGGCCACGACGAGCAGGACCGGCGTGACGAGGAGGCCGAGCAGTCCTTCCCGAGCTCCGACCCGCCCGCAACGGGCGGTCCGGGGATCTGACGCGTCCGCACACGAGCGAGGAGGAGAGGATGAGCGGAGAGCTGGAGGGCCGCCGGGTCGCGATCATCGCGACGCACGGCGTCGAGGAGTCCGAGCTGGTGGAGCCGCGCGCCGCCGTCGAGGCGGCCGGGGCGACGACCGAGCTGCTGTCGATCGACGACGGCGAGATCCAGTCGATGCAGCACGACCTCGACCCGTCGCGGCGCTACCCCGTGGACGGGCGGGTGGCCGACGCGAACGCGGGTGACTTCGACGCGCTGATCCTCCCGGGCGGTGTCGCGAACCCCGACAGCCTGCGCCAGGACGACGACGTGATCCGCTTCATCCGCGAGATCGTCCGGGCCGGCAAGCCCGTCGGCGTCATCTGCCACGGCCCGTGGACGCTGGTCGAGGCCGACCTGGTGCGGGGCCGCACGCTCACCTCGTATCCGAGCATCCGGACCGACATCGAGAACGCCGGCGGCACCGTGATCGACGCCGAGGTGGTCGTCGATCAGGGCCTGGTGTCGAGCAGGGACCCGGACGACCTGCCGGCGTTCTGCGCGAAGATCGTCGAGGAGTTCGCCGCGGCCGCCCGCCGGGCGGCTCCGGAGGGCGCGACACGCCGGGCCTGAGTGCCGCGCCGGGGCCGGCGTCCCGGGGCGGACGGTGACGGCGTACCTCAGCCCGGCGATCGCGCCGGGCATCGGAGCGCCGGACATCTACGTGGTGGCGTGCGCCTTCGCGGGGATCGCCGTGCTCGTGGCGATCCTCGCGCTCACCCACCACAGCGAGCGCGCGTTCTCCCCGGCCATGATCTACCTGGGCATGGGCGCGCTCGGCGCGGCCGGCGTGGCGCTGCTCGACGCGCCCTGGCTGGCGGTCGTCGACGATGCGTCCGCGATCGAGCACATCAGCGAGGCCGCGGTGGTCATCGCCCTGTTCGCGACCGGGCTGCGCCTCGACCATGCGCTCTCGCTGCGCGAATGGCGCTCCACCGTGCTCCTGCTCGGCGTGGTCATGCCGGTCACCATCGCGGGAGTGGCGCTGCTCGGCGTGTGGGTCGCCGGCCTCTCCCTCGGGGGGGCGATCGTGCTCGCGGCGACCCTCGCGCCGACCGACCCGGTCCTCGCCGGTGATCTCGGGGCGCGCGCACCCCGAGATCACCGGCGAGGGCGACCGCAGCGAGCCGGCGTTCGCACTGACCTCGGA
>JAEMRL010000415.1:1021-2518 GCA_016463385.1 Thermoleophilia bacterium | reverse complement strand
GCGGCCTTCGAGGCCGAGTAGGCCGCCATGCCCGCGGTGGGCATCTCGGCGACGATCGCCGAGATGTTGACGATCACGGCACCGCGTTCCATGCGCGCCGCGAGGGCCCGGGTGAGACGCACCGGGGCGTGCAGGTTGATCTCCATCAGGGTGGCCAGGGTGGCGTCGTCGAGCGCCTCCACGGGCCCGAACGCGACCACGCCGACGGCGCAGACGGCGGCGTCGAGCCCGCCGAGCGCCTCGGCCGCCGCGGCCACCACGCGCTCGGGCTCACCGGGCGCCGTGAGATCCGCCGCCGTCGCCGACGCGGCCCCGAGCTCGGCCGCCAGCGCCTCGAGCCGCCCCGCATCGCGGCCGTGCAGCGCGAGACGCGCCCCCCGCGAGGCGAGCTCGCGGGCGACCACCCCCCCGAGCGCGCCGGTCGCCCCGGTCACCAGCACGCGGCTCACGGCGCGCCTCCGCCCTGCGGACCGGACGTCAGGTCGATGGGCTCGATCTCCACGACCGCATCCTGGCCGCGATCCGCGCGCCCGTAAAGGGCGTCGGCGTCCCGCCGGCGAGCCCGAGGCGCCGGCCGAGGGCGACGACCACGACCGCGATCCCGAGGCCGAGCGCCGCGCCCGCCACCACATCGCTCGGGAAGTGGACGCCCAGGTAGACCCGCGACAGCGCCACCAGGGCCGCGATGCCGAGCACGGGCATCCGCAGCCGCGGGTGGAGCGCCGCGACCACGCCGGCGGCCGCGAAGGCGCTCGTCGCGTGCCCGGACGGGAACGAGGGGTCGGCGGGCAGGGCGACCAGGGCGCTCAGCGCCTCGTCGGCCAGCGGAGGGCGCAGGCGGCCGGCCATGTCCTTCAGGGCGCCGCTCGCCAGCGAGGCGATCAGCAGCGCCACCCCGGCGAGCAGGGGCGTGGGCGGCAGGCGCCCCGGGCGCCGGCGCAGGTCGGCCACCGTGCCGAGCCCGGCGATCAGGAGGCTCTTGACCCACCACGCCGACGCGAGCGTCATCACCGCCGTCAGCGGGGAGCTGCGCAGGCCCGCCGCCGCCTCGGCGAGCATCCGGTCGGCGCCCGTCACGAGTTCGATCAACGGCACGCGTGCAGGGTAGCCGAGGCGAAGCGGCGAATGGATCCTCACGGCACGTCGATCGAGGAGCCCCCATGGAGCGCATACTGCCCCCGCTGCACCCCCTGGTCATCGCCGTTCTCGGCGTCGGCGTCCTGACGCTGGGCTGGCTGCTGGGGCTCGCCGGCTAGTGTCCTGATTCAGACGTCGGCGAGCAGTTCCCGAGCGAATCTCCCGCGAGGCAAGGACGCAGATCAGCCCCGATATCGGGAATATCGGGGCTGCCGAGGACACCGCCTCGCGTTGAGATCCCGGCCGGCCGGCGGCCGGCAAAGCCGGGAAATGCCGCTGAACTTCTGAATCAGGGCACTAGCAGCGCGACGGGCCGCGCCGGCGGCCCGCGCGGATATCGGGTATAGGGTGTCGCCGCGG
>JAEMRL010000415.1:0-1011 GCA_016463385.1 Thermoleophilia bacterium | reverse complement strand
CGTGGTCGCCGCCGGTGAGCCGCTCTCCGACCCCCAGGCAGCCCGGGCACGCGCCGGGCGTCAGCCCGCCGTGCTCGGCCGACGTCGTGAACACGGTGCGCTGGCCCCAGCAGGTGCCGCAGGGGATCCAGACGTCGTGGCCCTCGTGGCGTTCAGGTGAGATCCATGTCATGGGGCGAGTGTGAGCGCCGATCCGGGTCCTCACCTTGGCCCCCGGGCCAACGATCACCGCCGGCCGGCTCTCCGGGGCGGCCTGTAGCGTCCGGCACATGAGAGCCGTCGTCCTGCCGCGATGGGGTGAGGCCCCCGTCGTGGCCGACATGCCCGAGCCCGCGACCGCGCCGGGTCGGACCCTCGTACGGGTGCGGGCCGCGGGGCTGAACCCGGTCGACCTGGCGATCGCGTCCGGGCGGTTCTACCTGCCGCTTCCGGACCCCCCCTTCGTCGCGGGAGCCGAGTGCATGGGCGAGGTGGTCTCCTCGGAGACCCTGCCGCAGGGCGCGCGCGTCTGGTGCCTCCCGGTCACGGGTGGCTTCGCGGAGATCGTGAGCGTCCCGGACGCGTCGCTCGTGCCGGTGCCGGACGGGCTCGGCGACGTCACGGCCGGCGGCCTCGGCGTGGCCGGCCTGGCGGGATGGATGGGCGTGCGCGCGCGGGGGCGCCTCGCGCCCGGCGAGACGGTCGTCGTTCTCGGCGCGAGCGGGGTCGTCGGCCAGGTCGCCGTCCAGGCGGCGCGGCTCGGCGGCGCCGGCCGTGTCGTCGCGGTCGCGCGCAGCGCCTCCGGCCGCGAACGCGCCCTCGCGTGCGGCGCCGATGTGGCGCTCGCGACGGGAGACGACCTGCCGGAGGCGCTCCGGGCGGCGTGCGCGGAGGGGGCCGACCTCGTGATCGACGCCCTCTGGGGCGACTCGGCGGCGGCGGCCATCGGCGTGCTGCGCCACGGCGGAAGGCTGGTGCAGGTGGGCAACGCCGAGAGCCCGGCGATGACGATGGTGGCCGGCCCGCTGCGCG
>JAEMRL010000414.1:2300-2523 GCA_016463385.1 Thermoleophilia bacterium | reverse complement strand
ATCCAGACGCTCTCGGCCCTGCTGAGAAGCGCCGAGGCCGATGCGCTGGCGACCGGTGAGGAGCTCCCCGGCGCCGAGCACCTGCTGCTCGCCGCCCTCGATCTCGAGGACGGCACCGCCCGCCGGGCCTTCACGGCCGTCGGCGCCGATGCCGCCGGCCTGCGCGACGCGATCGCGGGCCAGCACGCCGACGCGCTGCGGGCCATCGGCATCGACCCGCCGC
>JAEMRL010000414.1:726-2290 GCA_016463385.1 Thermoleophilia bacterium | reverse complement strand
ACACGGTGCTGGCGCCGCCCGCCGGCGATCCGCCGCCCACCCCGCGCCGCGCGTACCGGGCGACGCCCTCGGGACAGGCCGCCTTCCACGAGGCCATCGAGTTGCAGAAGCGCACCCGCGGGTCGCGACTGCTCGGCGCGCACGTGGTGGCTGCCGTGGCCGAGATGGAGCACGGCACCGCTCCGCGCGCGCTGCGGGCGATGGGCATCGCGCCGGCGGAGCTCGCCGAGGCCGCGCGCCGGGAGGCCGGCTCCGCGGGAGGCTGACCTAACGCGCGGTGGGCGGCCCGGGGGGGAGGGGCGAGCGCAGCGAGTGGGCCTGCTCGAAGCCGCGGGCCACCGCGGCCTGCGCGTGGTCGATCACGGCATGGAGTGAGGGGAGGGCGAGCTCCTCGAGCTCGACGCCCTCGCTGCGGGCGGCCTCGGCCTCCAGCAGCACGGCGGCCGCGACGCGCGTGTGCTCCACCAGGACGCGCGCACCCGAGGGGCCCTGCAGGCCGCCGCGGAGGCCGGCGAGTTCGGCGCGGCCGGCGGTCGCGCCGGGCCTGCCGCTCTCCAGGCCGGACGCCACGACGCGCACGAAGCGCAGGGCGAGGCGGCGCATCGAGGGCTGGCTCGGCGGCGGCAGCGGCGTGGGGACCTCGGGGTCGTAGCCCGCCAGCACGCGCTCGATGATCGCCTCGGTGCGGGCATTGAGCTCGCGGGCGAGCCGCGGGCACGCGGGGATCTCCTGCGGCGTCGGGCGCAGGCGGCGCGACTCGGGCGCCGGGGCCCCGCGGTTCTCCAGCCAGAGCCGCAGCTCGTCGAGCTCGAAGCGGCGGTGCCCGCCCACCGTGCGGTGCGACGGCAGGCGGCCCTGGTCGGCCCATCCGCGGATGGTGGCCACGCTCACCCCGATCAGCGCGGCGGCCTCGCTGGCGGTCAGCGTCCGGCGGCCCCGGTCCCGGTCGGCGCGCGCCGAGCGTGCCCTGGGCCAGCCGTCCTCGTCAGTCATCCCCACCCCGAACCTCGTCACCGGACCGTCGCGCGGGCCCCATACTGGCAGCGCCCTCGGAAGGACTTTCGCCCGGCCGAGGCGAAGCCCTCCTGCGAGATGCATCACTCCCACCGTCCTCGCCGGCCCTGGCGAGCCGCGATCGCGACGTTCGCGGCCACCGCCGTCGCGCTCGGACTGGTGGTCGTGGCCGCCCTCGCGCTGGAGATCCGCGACGACGTGGCGCGGACCGGCGACCCGCTCGCGCAGGCCGCCGCGGCGACCGCCGGCCGGATCGACCCGGCCCGCACGGCCCTCGCGCGGGCCACCCTCGCCGAGGCGGGCGGGGCGGCCCGGCTGCTCGGGCCCGCCGGCCTCCTCGTCGGTGCGCTGAGGCGCCGCGCTCGCCGGGGCGCCGGCCACGCACGCCCAGGGCGGAAGCGGGCCGCTGCTCACGCCTCCGGCGCCGGAGGTCGATACGGCGCCTCCCGAGGACGAGGAGAGCGAGGACGACGCATTCGGCTCTTTCGAGCAGCTGCTCATCCTCGTCGCCGCGATCGTGCTGATCGGCGGCATCGCCACGGTCATCGTC
>JAEMRL010000414.1:0-716 GCA_016463385.1 Thermoleophilia bacterium | reverse complement strand
GTACGGCCCTCGCGCGCGCCACCCTCGCCGAGGCCGGCGGGGCGGCCCGGTTGCTCGGTCCTGCCGGGCGGGTGCGCGTGGAGGCCGGCGACGCCGCACTGTGGGGGGCGGGCGACCCCGCCCCGATCGGCGCGCTGGCCGCGGTGCGCGCCGACGGCTGGTCGCTGCGCGACGGGGTCGTCGAGGCCCGCGCCGCCCTGCCCTCCGGCGGCGCCGTGGTGCTGCGCGCGCCGCTGCCCGCCGGCGCCGCGACCGCCACCGGCACCACCGGTGTGATGGTGCCCGTCATCCTGCTGTCCCTTCTCGCGGCAGGGGTCGTGTGGATGCTCGGCTCCCGCCAGGCCCGCCGCCTGCGCGACATCACCCTCGCGGCCGAGGCCATGGCCGCCGGTCGCTCGGCCTCCATCGCCCCGGCCGGCCGGGGCGAGTGGCTCCGCGCCTCGCAGGCTGTCGGTGCGGCCGTCGAGCGCTCCGCGGCCCTGCAGGCCGCTGCCGAGGCCCGTGTCGGCGCGCTCGGCGCCGCGCTGGCCCCGCTGGCGCACCCCGTGGCCGCCCGGACGCCCTCCGGCAGCCTGATCCGCAACGAGGCCCTCGAGCGCCTGGTGGGATCGCTCACGCCCCCGGACGCCGGGCAGGTCGACGACGCCGTGGCCATGGGCCTCGCCGCGCCGGTCACCTGGCGTCGCATCGCCTCCATCCGGGCCTGCTCGGTGCGC